>NZ_CAWQOY010000096.1:0-76797 GCF_963896525.1 Nodularia sp. LEGE 04288 | reverse complement strand
CACAAAAATTGTCGTCAATAGGGTCGAACCGTCTACCATATTCATTAGGAGACCTCAAGCTTTGGTGTCGTTACCTTTATCTTGTGGTTTCCCCTTCTTTTTTGCTACCCCATCTCACATAAGGCGTATGAAGATATTTTTCATCTATATATAGTGAGGAGATTTTGATCATTGATGATTTATGATATGATGGTTGGATATTTACTGTGGCGGGATGTGGCGCAGCTTGGTAGCGCACTTCGTTCGGGACGAAGGGGCCGCTGGTTCGAATCCAGTCATCCCGATTTACGCTGTAGAGCGACAAATTAATGTCACTGTTTCCCCGATGAGCAAGTGGCGTACAGGTCTTTTAACTACCCATTTTTTTTCATAAGACCTCGCGGTATGCGGGAAACGAGCGAGTCTTTAGACCTGAGAGGGAAGCGACACGAGCAGTTCGACAGGCTCACTGACCACGATTTTAATCGCTGTGTTATTTGTGTTCGGTTCTGAAGCAGAAGTGTTGAATTTAAAGTAAGCGCGATCGCAACACTTTTTTGGTCGTTGTATTGAGGGTCTAGGGGGATACTTGACTGTCCCTTCTAGGTTTAGCCTAGAAAATCTCAGTGACTTCAATCCTGAGAGTATCAAGAATAGATAAAAAACCTGGAGTATAAATATGGTAGTTTCTATATCAGGTAAGTTTTTGGATAAAAAATTTAAAATTACGTAAAAGTTTAAACTTAAGTTGAAGAATTAAATGTAAGCGTGTTCACTAATTCGTCAGTGCTATAAGAGGCTGATTGTTTTGCAAAATGCATCTGCTAGTAAGAGACTGAATCAACAAAAAAAATGAAAGACAAACAGAAAAACCTGAAAGATATCGACTTGTTCACGGAACTGACTCTCAGTCAACAAGAACAAATCAATGGGGCAATTGACCAATTTACTTTACCTCCGCTACCTCCTCTGCCTAATGGTTCCTCTACACCACTAGCACCACTACCACCACTACCACCACCACCACCACCACCAGCGGCAACCTGGTCTCAAATTTTCTTTGAAATAGATTTATTTTTTGTGCAAAATTAAAGTCCTAATATTTTTGAGGATGGCATCATGGGTCTAAGTTGGTCAAATTGTTGCTGGACGTTTAAGGTAGCCAGTTTCTTAGCAGTGTGTACTGCATACACTGCATCCGGAGATTTTGCCAACGCTCAGATTACCCCTGATTCCTCCTTAAGTGCCGAAAGTTCTATGCTGACTCCAAATGTTAGCATAGACGGTCTTCCTGCTGATCGGGTTGATGGCGGAGCTATCAGAGGTACAAGCCTATTTCACAGTTTTCGAGAATTCAATGTTGGCGATGGACAACGAGTCTTTTTCGCTAATCCTGGGGGAATTGAACACATTTTCAGTCGAGTAACTGAAACTAACCCATCGACGATTCTGGGTACCCTTGGTGTCAACGGTGGAGCCAATCTATTTTTACTAAATCCTAACGGCATTATTTTTGGACCTAATGCGAGGCTTGACCTCAGTGGTTCCTTTTTAGCCAGTACTGCTCAGAGCATCAAATTTACGGATGGGATAGAATTTAGCACTACTAACCCCTCTGCTCCTCCTTTGCTAACGCTGAATGTTCCCATTGGCTTGCGGTATGGACAAGATGCAGGCAGAATTCTCGTACAGGGACAGGGTAATGAACTCAGAATTAATCAGCAGACTGGTGAGGTACTAGAGGTCGATCGCACTGGTGGTCTAGAGGTGAAACCTGGTCAAACCTTGGCTCTGGCTGGTGGTGAAGTCGTGCTGGAAGGCGGAAGTTTGAGCGCCGAATCAGGGCGAGTTGAAGTTTGGAGCGTTCAAGGAGAGGGTTTAGTAGGTCTTAGCCCAACGAACCCAGGCTGGGAATTGAGCAATCAGGACGTGCAGAACTTCCAAGAAATCCGCCTTTCCCAAGCTGCTGCTATTGATACTAGTGGTGCTGGAGGTGGCAATATTCAAATCCAGGGACGGCGAGTAGCGCTACAAGATGGTTCATTTATTTTGTCCCTGACGCGGGGTGAGGGAAGTGGAGGAACTATCAGCATCAGAGCTTCTGAATCTATCCAAGCCAGTGGAAACGCCCCCAATGGAGAATCTAGTCTCTTTTTAAGTGAAACTACAGGTAGCGGAAAAGCTGGTGATATAGAAATTAACACAGGCAAATTGCTTCTCCAAAATGGGGCGCAAGTATCGTCTAGTACTTTTAACCAAGGCAATGGCGGGAAAATTATTGTCAACGCCTCAGAGTTAGTCGAAGCCACAGGAATTGCTGAAACTGGAAAATTTGCCACTGGCTTATTTTCTGTTGCCGGCAGTGAGAGTACTGGTGAGGGCGGCAGAGTGGAGGTCACAACTAAGCGACTGGTACTCCGAGATGGGGCCCAGGTCAGTGCCACAACTTTTAGTCAGGGGCGTGGGGGAAATTTACTGGTGAACGCTTCGGAGTCAGTGGAAGCTATTGGTATTGCGTCAATTGGTTCTAGTGGCTTATTTGCTGCCAGTGAGAATACTGGTGAGGGTGGCACAATAGAAATTAATACAGGGAATCTGATACTCCTGGATGGCGGACAGGTAAACGCTACCACATTGAATCAGGGTCGTGGAGGCAATATACTCGTGAATGCGAGGGAATCAGTCGAAGTCATTGGCATTGCTCAAAATGGGACTGTTGCCAGCAGCTTGGAAGCACAGACCAGAGGGACTGGAAAAGCTGGTGATGTAGAGATTCACACAGGGAATCTGATACTCCTGGATGGCGGACAGGTAAGCTCTACTACATCTAATCAGGGTAGTGGAGGCAATATACTCGTGAATGCGAGGGAGTCAGTCGAAGTGATTGGCATTGACCAAAATGGGACTGTTGCCAGCAGCTTGGAAGCACAGACCAGAGGGACTGGAAAAGCTGGTGATGTAGAGATTCACACAGGGAATCTGATTATCCTGGATGGCGGACAGGTAAGCGCTGCCACATTGAATCAGGGTACTGGAGGCAATATACTTGTCAATGCTTCAAAGTCAGTGGAAGTGATTGGCATTGACCAAAATACGAATGTTGCCAGCACCTTGGGAGTACAGACCAGAGGTACTGGAAACGCTGGTGATGTAGAGATTCACACAGGGAAGCTGATTATCCTGGATGGCGGACAGGTAAGCGCTGCCACACTTAATGAGGGTAGGGGAGGCAATATAATCGTGAATGCGAGGGAGTCAGTCCAAGTGATTGGCATTGACCAAAATACGAATGTTGCCAGTACCTTGGAAGCACAGACCAGAGGGACTGGAAAAGCTGGTGATGTAGAGATTCACACAGGGAAGCTGATTCTCCTGGATGGGGGAAAAGTAACTGCCATAACTACTAATAATGGTGAGGGAGGCCATATAGTCATAAATGCCTTAGAGTCAGTGACAGCAATTGGTTTTGGGAGCAGTTTGACAGCACAGACCGAAGGTGATGGGGAAGGCGGTACGGTGACAGTCATTACGGGCAGGTTTTTCGCTAGCAACGGAGCGCAAATTTTAGCAGCTGTTTTTGAGAACAGTACAGGCCAGGGGGGGAGCATTAACATCGAGGCTGACGAGATCCAATTAACTGGCACTGCTGATAATGGCTCTCCCACTATTGTGTTTGCGGCTACTCGCGGTAAAGGCAACGGAGGCGAAATTAAAATTGACACGGATCGATTAATCGTCGCAGAAGGAGCGCAAATAGGCGCTGGGACTTTTAGTAGCGGTCAAGGTGGAAATGTTTCTATCACAGCTGATGATTCAATTGAACTCGTTGGCACAGTACCACAGGTTCCCAATCGACCGTTTTTTCGAGATCAGTCGGGTCAGCGGTTTCCTAGCGGTGTGTTTACTGGCTCTCAAGGTGCCGGCAATGCGGGATTCTTGAGAATTGAAACCCAGAGGTTAACGCTGCGAGATGGAGCCGAAATTGCTGTGAATAATCAGGGAGGAGGAGATGCAGGTGATTTAAAAGTGCTAGCTCGTAACCTGTTGCTAGACAAAAAAGGGGTGATCTCAGCCACAACTAGATTAGGTCAGGGCGGAAATATTCGGCTCAAAATCGACGATATTTTGTTATTACGCCGCAATAATCAAATCTCAACTACCGCAGGTATTGATGGGGCTGGTGGTGATGGTGGCAACATCTTCATTGATGCACCGGATGGTTTTATTGTTGCTATCCCTAATGAAAATAACGATATCACTGCTAATGCTTTTCAAGGGCGAGGTGGCAAGGTTGATATTAATGCTCGTGGTATTTTTAGTCTAGAAGAACGCTTATCAACTCCACGAAATAATACCAACGATATTGATGCTAGTTCCCAGTTTGGCTTAACAGGTACAGTCACAGTTAATACACCTGATTTAGATCCTAGTCGCGGTTTGGTACAGTTGCCGGATAATTTCACAGATGTGTCACAAGAAATTGTTTCTAGTTGTAATCCCGGAAGTTCTGCTAGACGTAGTTCTTTCACTGTCACCGGACGGGGCGGAATTGCCCGCAGTCCTATAGAACCATTCCAAGGTGAAGTATCTACAGCACGATGGATCACGTTAGATACGATAAATCAGCATCAAAATAGTCATGTGAGCAATGAAAGTCTTCTATCTTCCGCACCGAAAATAGTGGAGGCGCAAGGCTGGATTGTCGATAAAAACGGTAATGTATCTCTAGTAGCTCAAGTCCCAAATATTACCCCTCGTGGTTTATCTGTCTCTGGTGGTGTTTGCTCGGTTGATTAATTTATGGCTCATTCGTTGCATAGATCCTGATCGCAGTCGTATATAGTAGTGTCTGATTTTGTACTAAAGTAACGTGAGTTCGACGGATGGAAAAAACCCCTCTCCAAACCTCTCCCCTAGAAGGAGCTACGGTGTATACACAAGTCGGGAAATTGCTTTTTTCTGCCATAAGACCCCACCCCTAGCCCCTCCCCGCAAGCGAGGAGGGGAACTGGATTTTCGGTTAAATTCTGTTTTCAGAACTGGAAAATCTCTTTAGTTCAGGATGTGTGTACACGATAGCCTAGAAGGAGAGAGGCTTTCAAAGTTTGATTTTTCCTTGAAATTCAAAGATATTTAAACCATTCTTCGCGTCGGAAAGGGGTTGGGGAGAGGTTATCTAACTCACGGTAAGTTACATCGCCATATGTGGAGTACTGACGTTGAGCAAGTTAGTAGTTTTAAAGTTAGGTACAGGCAGTTTTGAGGCGGGGTTTCCTGTAACGCTACAAATTGGTGATGAAAATGTGCGACCAGTTGTCGAAATTACTGGCGAATTACCACCAGACTCAGATATTCCTCTTTGTTACCATCAATGGCAGTCTATTTACTGTCAACTGAAATTTTCTGGTCGCCCCATTGGTATTCCTAAGCGATCGCCACAAACTCCTTCTCTGGTAGATTGCGAAAAGGCTGGGGATGTTTTGAAATTTCACTTAAATACCTGGCTATCATCCACTAGTTTTCGCCCTATCCGTGAAAAATTGCTGGAAAAACTGCTACCGTCAGACCAGATCCGCATACTACTACAAACCAATGACCTGAGATTGCAAAAACTGCCTTGGCATTTGTGGGATTTATTAGAACGCTATCCCCAAGCCGAAATCGCTCTGAGTGCGCCTTGTTATGAACAAGTTAGCCGCAACTCACCCCCTCAATTGCAGGTGAAGGTTTTAGCAATTTTGGGTAATAGTCAGGGAATTGATATCCAAACAGATAGTCAGCTTTTAAAAGAATTACCTCATGCTAATACTACCTTCTTAGTGGAGCCATCAAGCAAAGACTTGACTGACCAGCTATGGGAACAAGACTGGCAGATTTTGTTTTTCGCCGGACATAGTGCTACTGATAAAAGCGGGAATGAAGGCAAAATTGATCTTAATCAAACAGAGTGTTTGACAATTAGTCAGTTAAAGTACGCCTTGCGAAAAGCAGTGGAACGAGGTTTACATTTGGCAATTTTTAATTCTTGTGATGGTTTGGGTTTGGCGCGGGAGTTTGCCGATTTGCATATACCCCAAATCATTGTGATGCGGGAACCAGTTCCTGATCGGGTGGCGCAAGAATTCCTGAAGTACTTTTTAGAAGCTTTTGCTCGTGGTGAGTCTTTATACATAGCAGTCAGAGAAGCGCGGGAACGGTTGCAAGGGCTAGAAAGTCAATTTCCCTGTGCGACTTGGTTGCCTGTAATTTATCAAAATCCCGCAGCGATGCCTCTACTGTGGCGAGAATTACACTTCAACCAGAGTATTCAGCAAATATCTTCTGTACCTAAAATCTCCACTAGGGGAGGTGTGAACTTAGGAAAAGCTTTGTCTGCGGTGATCCTTGCCAGCATAGTCATCACACCATTGTTAATGGGGGTACGGTATTTGGGTTTACTGCAATCATGGGAGTTAATGGCGTTTGATCACTTGCTAAGTTTGCGTCCCCAGGAAAAACCAGATTCTCGCATACTGGTAATTACTGTGACTGAAGAAGATGTACAAGCCCAATCTGACAATAGACGGGGGTCTTTATCAGATGAAGCTTTGGATCAGTTGTTAGCAAAATTGGAGGCATATCAACCAAGGGTGATTGGTTTGGATATATACCGAGATTATGCTGTACAGCCAGCTTATCCAATGTTGGCAGAACGGATGAGAAAAAGCGATCGCTTTGTGGCAGTATGTCAAGTTAGCAACCCCCAAGCTAGCAAACCAGGCATCAAACCACCGCCAGAAGTTTCCCCTGACTCTCTCGGCTTCAGTGATATTGTGATTGATGCTGATCATGTGGTACGCCGGCATCTGTTGGCGTTAACTCCCCCTCCCTCATCTCCCTGTACTGCACCTTATGCCTTAAATGTGCAGTTGACATTACGTTATTTATATGCTGAAGGAATCCAGTTACAATTTAGCCCTGATGGTGCATGGCAATTAGGTAAGCTAACCTTAAAACCAATTGAGGCTCATACCGGAGGCTACCAAGGTATTGACGCGTTGGGACACCAAATTTTACTCAATTATCGCTCCTTTCCGAACTTAGAAGCGATGACCTCCGGTCGGTCTTTGACCATCGCACCCCGCATTACCCTACAACAAGCACTGGCTGGTCAACTACAAGCCGATGCAGTCAAAGACAAAATAGTTTTAATTGGCACAACAGCCGAAAGCTTTCGTGATTATTCATTGACTCCCTATGCTTCCTCTCAAGGTAAGCCACAGGAAATAGCCGGAGTTTATTTACAAGCACAGATGGTGAGTCAGTTGTTGAGTGCGGCTTTGGATGGGCGACCTTTGTTATGGACTTGGAATGTCTGGGGGGAAGTGATTTGGGTTTGGGTTTGGGCGATGACAGGGGGTTTGCTGGTGGTTTATCTGCGACAACTCGCTTATTTAGGCTTGGCGGTTGGGGTGGCATTTCTGAGTTTATACGGTTTTTGCCTGATATTATTAATACTATATAGTTGTTGGGTTCCCTTCGTACCTGCGGCGATCGCTTTAGGAGGTAGTGCTGTCATCTTAGTAGCCGTGATCAAGCCGATCAAAAAATTATAAAACTATTTTTTTGCTTAACAACGAATTATGAAAAACCTGCAATTAACTATAGCTTTGAGCATAGCATTCATTAGTAACATATCCTCCCCTTTACAACTCCAGGCGTTACCAATTAATCATCATCTGACCTCAATCGAATTTATCCCACCACCACCACCACCAGACCGAAGTGCAGCAGGTTCGAGAAGTGGGGCTGCAAGCCGTGGATGCGACGCAGCTAATCAAACGGTAACAGCCTTAGTGCCGACCTATCAACAGACTCTGAACCAAGGTACGCCAGCGGTTGTTCCCATAACTCAAGTTTGGGGTTTAACAAACACTGAAAATCCTAATTTCTTGTTTTTTGTTCCCTACAATGCCTCATCTATAGCTAACATCGAGTTTGTTTTGCAAGAGCAAACGGAAAACAAAAGTAAAACTTTGTATCGAACTTCTTTGAAACCACCAGAATCACCAGGAATTATTAGCGTTAATTTACCCCCAAGTGAAGCCTCATTGCAGGTGGGAAAAATGTATCACTGGTTTTTTAAGGTACGGGTTCAATGCGACCAAAAACAACCGACGAAACTAGATTATGCCGATGGTTGGGTGCAAAGGATTAACCAAAATTCCACGTTAACAGCACAACTTCAACAAGCAACATTGCCACAACAGGCGACGCTTTATGCAGCAAATGGTGTTTGGTATGATGCTATTATGAGTTTGGCAGAATTACGCTTTAGCAATCCCCAAAATGAGACTTTCTTAGCACAGTGGACAACTTTACTCGATTCGGCTGGCTTAGAAGAAATAGCTAATCAACCATTAATTAATTGTTGCCAACCCAGTTTGAAGAATAATTTACCTGCTGGACAAAACCCTGTACCTGAAAATTAAATATCCTACGATGTAGAGAGTGTTTAATTTGACACATCTTTATGAGATGGTCATCTATGGCTCAATACGGTTCAGTTAAGGCTAATTTTATTTTTTTTAACGAACCGCAGAGGCGCAGAGGACACAGAGAGAAAATAAAGAGAAGGAAAAAATTGCTTAACTGAACTGTATTGATCTATGGCTGAGTTTTTCTAATTTTTGGCATTGCGATCGCCTAGTGCGATCGCTCCGCACCATCGCACCCATTTATACACCTACATCTATATTTTTGGTCATTTGCCGGACATCATACTACCAGTCGGCAATTAACCTAGCTTTTCTGAGCAGGAATTTCAGGACTGTTTCTGAGCGCGAAATAATATCAGCTCTTCCCTGCATTCCTGGTTGAATAGTACACTGATGGTTGCTCTTACCTAAGAAAAAGCTTTCGGGGAGTATCGTGACTTCGTAGAAAGAACTTGCACCACCCTGCATGGAACTAGAAGCATTGGCGACTGTGGAGACATTCTGATTTCCTGGAGATTTGACCGTATCTTCAGAAATTTGACTGACAACACCTTTAAGAGTACCGTAATCGGGATAAGGACAGGCAGAAACCCGCATCTGCACTTTTTGATCTTTTGCCAACTTACTCACATCATTAGGGGAGACGGCGGCTTTGATCACTAAAGGCGCATTGCTAGGAAAAATTTGAGCAATTTCTTCACCCACACGCACCGATTGACCAGGGTTTCGCAGGTTTAATTGAGAGAGAATCCCGTCTTCCGGGACTGTAATTTTGGTTTGACTGAGATTGCTTTCTACTTGTTGTAGTTCGCTAGTGTCACGCTGGATCTGATTTTTGATTTGAATCCTCTGCTGAAACAAAGCTTCCCATTCTCGGTTGAGGATGGCGAGAGTGGCTTCACCGCCAGCACTTTCTTGAGCAATAGTCTCTTGAGCGATCGCAATTTCGGCATCACTGGGATTGAGTCCGGCTTCAACTCGTTGCAGTTGCGCTCGGACTGCGGCTACAGATTGTTGTTGCTGGGCAATAATTTGTTGTTGCGCCTCCACAGTAGCTCGTTGCACTTCAACCGCGTGTTGTTGTTGAGCCACATCTAACTGCACTTCTTCTAATTGATTGAGAGACAAAGCACCTGCTTGCACTACCTTCTGATAGCGATCGCGTTTAGCTTGAGCTGCGCTCATCGCCGCCTCTGTTGACTGGAAGTTAGCACGAGCTGAACGCAGTTGCACCTGTGCTTGAGTTAACTCATTTTGCGCTCTTTTTAAATTAGCTTCAGCCTCTTCTACTTGGGATTTCACATTAATTTGCTGGTCTTGATAATTCCTTTGGGCGCGATTCAGCGAGGCTTGAGCCGAAATAACTGCACGACTATTCCGTTGTGTTTCTGCTTGAATTTGACGATTTAAAGCTTTAACTTGGGCATCGATTTGTAGTAATTGCAGTTGTGTCTGCTGAATGTTGTTTTGCAGTTGACTTTTTTGAGTTTGCAGGCGGGAATCATCGAGAGTAGCCAGCACGTCTCCTTTTTTCACGGCTTGATTTTCTTTCACAAAGATGTTTGTTACCTGACCTTCCGTGGCTGCTTGCACAAGGCGTAATTCTCCCATCGGGCGGATACTGGCTTCGCCTTTAATGGTGACTTTATATTCAATCACAGAAGCTAGTGCGATCGCTATCCCCACACCAGCGACGATTACCAAACTGCCTAATCTTGCCCAATTACCAATGGGCGGCAGAAATTCATCACTTTCAACTATGGGCAGAGAGTCTGCGTTAATGTGGTTAACCATAATAGTTTTCTGGGTAGAGATTAGCGAATGCTGATTGCAGAACTTCCATTCAAATGAAAGTTAGCGGGATTTTTGGTGAAACCATTGACTCTCGATATATCCACACCGTCGAGAAAGTCTAAATGCTCCCCAACTTGCTGAGATAAAACTTCTGGAGAACCTTGAATTTTCAGTTCTCCTTTTTCTAACATCACAATCCAATCAGCTTGCTGAATCACTTTAGGGCGATGGCTAATTAAAATAGTGGTTTGACCTTGGCGATGAGTCAGCAATTGGTTTAAGACTTCGGCTTCACTCACAGGGTCAAGAGCGCCAGTAGATTCATCTAAAATCAGCACGGCTGGGTTATTCACAATTCCTCTAGCAATGGCTAATCTTTGCTTTTGACCCCCAGAGAGATTAGCACCAAATTCTCCTAACACCGTTTGATATTTGTCCGGGAGGTTGCTGATAAACTCATCAGCCCCAGCAATTTGGCAAGCTTGCACAATCTGCTCCAAGGTAATATCCGGGGAACCTAAGCGGAAGTTGTCCATAATCGAGCGACTCCAAAAGTGCGCTTCTTGAGGAACTAAAACCACTTGTTGGCGGAAGCAGTCTAAAGCCAGGTCTTGGAGATTATAAATCCCAAAGCGAATATTTCCAGACTGGAGGGGATATAAACCTGCAATTAATTTCGCTAAGGTACTTTTACCACAACCAGATTTACCAATCAGGGCAATTACTTTACCGCCAGGAATAGTTAGGGAGAAATCTTGCAGCAGTTCCATTCTGCCTGGATGATGGAAGTTGAGGTTAGTACAGGTGATGTCTGCATTGCTTTGAACTTTTACCCAAGGCTTTTGGCTATGATCTAAAGTTTCGGGGGTAGCGTCAATAACTTCTGTGAGGCGTTGGGTAGCAGTTTTGGCACGGGTGTATTCATCCACAAAATCGATAGTAGTTTTAATAAAGCTGGTAAAGTTACCATTCATACTGTTAAATGCCAAGAGCATCCCAATAGATAATTCCTGCTGAATCACTAGAGTGCTACCAAACCAGAGCAAGGCAATACTGCCGATGCTGGAGACTAAGTTGGAAAATATGCCGTTGAGAATACCAATTTGAATAGTCCGGAAGCTCAGGTTAGCGAGGCGACTAAATCGACTCTGGAACTCTTCCCAGAATTGGGGAGCTGCGGCGGTGGTTTTGAGAGTAATCGCACCTTTGAAGGTTTCGACTAAAACGCCTTGGTTTTCGGAGGATAAGACTAAAACACTGCGAATTTTTTGCTGGAGAGTGGGCAGTGAAAGGATTGTGGAAAGAGTCATTAAAATAGCGATCGCACCAGCCACAGCTGTCAGTTTTATACTGTAGAACAGCATCAAGCTCATGGAAACTAAGGCGATAAATAACTGACTCGGTAGACTGACAACAGCTTGAGAAATTAACTGATTAATTTGTTGAATATCTTCTAGGCGACTGACAATTTCGCCACTGCGACGGGATTCATAATAACTTAAAGGCAAGCGGAGAATTTGTCGCCCAAATTCAAAAATTAGCCCTAGTTGCAGACGTTGGGCAAAGTGAGCGACCATATTTGATTGTGCTAACTGTAGGCTACTGGTAACTAGCTGCATAACAACCACAGCAATTACCACGCTCGTCAAAAGTTGTCTGTCTCCGCGAACTAGCACATCATCGGTGAGAATTTGCAACAAAAAGGGAGAAGCGAGGGAGAGCAGACCTAAAATCGAGTTGAGCAACAGGGTTTGTCCAACAATGGCACGATAAGGCCAAACACGCCGCAGGAATCGTCCCAAACCGCCAATTTTTTCTTGTTGATCTTCTTGAGTAAAAAAGCGGACTGAATCTGGTTCTAGTAGGAGCATCGCCCCATTGCTCCATGCTTCTAGAAACCACTTTTTTTCTAAATAACGAATGCCTGCACCGGGGTCGGCAACGACGTATTTATTACCCTGCTTACCATAGAAAACTACCCAATGATAACCTTTCCAGTGGATGATTGCTGGTAGAGGAACGGTTGTTTCATCAAAGAGTTCCAGAGCGACTTTAACGGCTCTGGCATTGAAACCCAGAGCTTCTGCGCCTTGTTTCAATCCTAAGAGGGAACTTCCTTGCTGTCTAGTGCCGACAGCTTCCCGACATCGGCTAATGCTAAAGGTTTTACCATAATGTTTAGCAACAGAAGCCAGACTAGCAGCGCCACAGTCTTCTTCACTTTGTTGTTGAATCAGCTGGAATTTCATGGTTAGTTATGGGGTAGTGTGGCAGACTCGATTGGTTTCTATACTTGGCTGTTCAGGTGAGGGGGTTCTAGACTTAGTACGGAAGGAACATCCTGGGGTGCTGCTAGGCGTAATAATCCATAACCAATACCTGCTAGTCCGGTCATTAGTCCTGGTGTCTCCACTCCCAAGGGAACACCACAGAGCCAGCCTTGTTGGTCAATACTTTCGAGAATGACGGCAGCTAGGCGGTCAACTTCAGTTTTCCACTGAGGATCGTCAAGGGTGAGACTGGCTTGCAATAGTAATTCGAGGTTGCCCAAATCTCCGTGACAGAGGGAATGATTGCTACCAAATCCCTGAGCAAGAGTGTTTTTCAGGGCTGTGTTAATTTCCGCCCGAATTTTGTCATTGTCGAGGTGTGGAAGACCGCGCAAACGAGCTAATCCAATTCCCGGCGCACCATGACACCAGGCTGTCATAAAGGCATGATCGTTAACGGCTTGGCCTGGACTCTCTACGTCGCGCTGATCTAGCCAATTTCCTTCGGGGATATCAAATAGAGTTCTTTCGTAGGCGATCGCATCCAAGGCGGCTGTACGGAACCGTGTATCCCCTGTGAATGCAGCTAATTCCAGCAATGCTAAGGCTATCCCGGCTGCACCGTGAGAAAAACCAGCTAGAGGTTTTGTACCAGCGTGATGCACCACCCAACCGATGCCTTCTGCCATTGATTTCGCCTGTGTCAGCAACCTTTCACCGCATTGACGGGCGATTTGAATAATGCTTTCACAAGGGTGAGAATGATAGAGATTGACTAAGCTGAGAATACATCCGGCTGATCCACCGATAATATCTAATTGTTCGTCCTGAGCGATCGCAGAGGGGAGAATTTCCAGCAGGGATTCAGCTTCAGTTAATAGTTCTGGCTGTGACCACAATACACTCAGATGAGTCAAGGTATAGATCACGCCTCCCCATCCGCTAAAGCCACCAACGAACTTGAGAAAAGATTTACCTAACTTGGTCTGCTTTTGTAATGTCTTGACTGCCGATTCTGCCAGTTGAGTGTAGCGTTCCTCTTTGGTAACATCACCGAGGTAAGCGAGGAAAAGTGCCACCCCAGCAACACCACCATAAAGATCCAACCCCAAGGGAATTAAGGATAATTGGCTGGTGAGGGTCGGTGTCAAACCAATCCAAGTCACATTACCTTTGTCCGGTAGTGCTAGTTCCTCTAAGCGATCGCCAATCACTCGCGCCGCCGCTAACAGCTGTTCCCTGTTCGCAGCAGTTTGGGGCTTTGTGGAAAAGTAGTTGGTGGGTTCTACTCGCTCTACATCAGTAGCTAAGGTGCTGAGGGAAGCCCGAATATACCAGAGTTGTTGTTTGAGATCAGTTTCATTGAGTTGTTCTAAGGAACGTCTAACTACCATCCCACTGGCTTCTGTGAGGAAATTGGGGATGCAGACGTTATTACTGCTCCAGAGGTCTAGGGAGTGAGGACGGGTGACAAATATGGGAATATCACCATTGTGTAAATCCTCCTGTTCAGCAGCGATGATTCTGGCTAGTTCTGGTTGATTTTTGACATCCATCCACAACCTGTCAAAGTAGCAATCTCGATCCAGTGCGTTCCGGAGTAAGTCGGGATGGAAACTCTCCATGAGTAATAATCCGTAAGTCCGTGTGGGACGCAGAATCACCCGCACTTCATCGTTAGCGAACCTACTTAACAAGCTATCTTCTGCTAATAGTTGCTCTCGGTGTTGTAACAACAGCTGATAAATTTTGCTAAATCCAGTAATTACGGATTCTGTATAATCGAAAGCATTGATTTCAGCCCCATTCAGAGTTGGTCTATGTTGCTCCCCAACCATCTCCATTTGTCGGCGTTTCAACTGCATTTCATCTGTACCTACACCTTCCCAGTAAGGAAGACGGTCTGGTGTTAGTTGTTTGCCGATCGTGCCTAAACCACTGACATCAATACCTCCAGACTCAGGGTTTGACCAGACGCGATTGGGTAGGAGTCCGACCCGTAAAACTGAATCGTACATGATACTGTTAGCATACTGATTTACTTTGTTGTGTTCTGATTCATCAATTCGGGGATGAAAAAGTGCTTCCAAGTCAATTAATATGGGATGTTCTCCCGATGCAATCAGATTCTCAAAGTGAAAGTCTCTGGCTTCGAGAACGTACAGTAACGCTAAATATCCCCCTATCCGCTCGTAAAATCGGGTAACTTCCACTGAGTTGGAGCAGTTTTGTACTTGTGCAAACTCAACCCATCCGTATGTACTTTGATCAACAACTTTCAGGGTGCGGAATGGAGGAAGATCGCTGTGTTGATTTAACCAGAGTAATAATTCTTGGAAATGAATGTCTACAGCTAATGATTTGGGCTTATAAATTAGTTGCAAACCAGAACTGAACTGAGCAATGGCTACGCTGCGTCCACCTTTATGGCGATCGCCTACACTCATATCTAATCCGATCAGCAAGCCGGGATCGTTGTCTGGGCTAAAAGTATTTTGGATTGTTTCCCAATCAGAGCATAAGTGCTGTAAGAACTCTAAACTAAATGTTACCCACTGTTCAATCGCTGTTGCTAGTTGGCGGGCTAAAACGGGATACTCTTGTAACAGATTTAGTGTGTTTTCAGGCTGGGATAAATGTTCTAAAAAGCTGTGGAATCTGGCTGCGGATGTTTCCCCTGGGAGATTTCCTTGGAGGCGGGCTACATTCAGTTCCAAAACCATTGTTGGAGTTAACATCCCCAGTAACTTTTCTGGCAGATTTTGCCAAAGCACTTCTACAATAGTGCTGGGAACAAAAGGGAGGTGAGATTGTGTTTCAATCAGTGATGCAATTCCGGCTCGCAGGCGATCGCATCCTTGGAGGATTAGTGGAGCGATCGCATCTAAAAAATTTTGATTTTCTGGATTGTGTCGCGGTAAATGGCCAGAAAAGGCTAAAGTTGTATCTGTTAACCATTTTGGGGGATTGGGATAGCGATCGCGTACCGCCTCCATTGATTCACCCAGTAAATCAATAAATTCCGCCTCAGTTATGCCATTGATTGCTAGACGTTGCGCGAAATAAGAATCAGTAGAAAACGGAGGTAAAGACTTCCATCGCTGTACATGACGCTCCGCAAATTCAGCATTAATTTTTCTAGAACTTAAATCTTTGGGAATTAGAGATAAGGATGTTATCCGCTCCGATAAATTTATAGCTTGATACCAAGCAGAACATAATGTAATTGGCTGATTAATTGTATTATCTGAATTTACTTTAATTTCTTCAGATTCTAAAGTTTGTATTGTCTGTATATTTGACATAATTTTTTCCTTAAAAATAACCAATGAAATATTTGTAAAAAATCAAAAAAAGCCCAATTGCCGCATCAACAAAAATGAAATTATCTCATTAGACATCTGGTGAGAATTAAATGTGCGTTTTCTATAACCCTTGTAGAGACGTTCCATGGAACTTCTCTAATTCTTTTCTGGAGATGTCTATAGGACTTACGCATAATCTACGTTTTCTTGGCGTTCTTGGCGGCTTGGCGGTTCGATAAATCAAGATTTTTGGCAATTGTTGCGTAAGTCCTGGTCTATTGGAAATTTCCGAAAATGGGCAAGCCATCGCCTACCCAATCTTCTTAGTGCTACAGTAAGATTACTTAAGAAAGTTGCGATGCCTGCGACAGGCGTAGACATCGCATACCGAAATGGGCTATTTAGGTTCTCGATTCCACTACCTCAAGATGTGAAACCTCCGCCTCCACAGATTGTGCAGCCATATCTAGGTGTGAGTACCGCGCAGACACGTCCACAAGTTCCTGTAAAATATGAACAACCACCAGACAAAGCATCGGACTCCTCATCAGGTAGTTCGATGAGTCCAGCGGGATTTTCAGGTAATTGGGAACGCTGTTCTTCACTCAAGCTGTTGCGATAGTCTTCATCTTTCCAAGCGCGGATAATATCGATATTAGACATGATTTTTTTCCTTTGATATTTGGTAATGATTGTGATAAATTGACCTGGGCTTTCAGGTATTAACCTGTGCTTGCGTCTCTCTGTGGCTGTATACGATGGCGTTATATGTTTATGCACCTGGGAGAAAAATTTTTTTCCAAAATGTCGAAAATATAGCAACGTCCTTGGCGGTTAGGACATAACAAAAGTCCAAAACCTATTCACAGCAAGCATTTCACTTTTTACCCTTCGGCTACGCTCAGGGTCAATTTTTGACTTTTGCTTCCCCCGCAGTCCTGTATATTACAATTAGGTAGAAATTCGTAACCTCTAAATTTTCTATACTCACAAAATATTTATGCAACCCCGACAGAGCATTACGGAAATCTTCTCCACTTTTGTGCAGTTGGATGCAGATAGGTTCAACGTTTGGGCTACAGATAGCAAACTCCAGCGAAGTATCAAAAGATGCTTAGAACAATACCCCCAACAGCAATCTGATAATTTTTGGGTGCTTTATTGGTACAAAATCTGGCAAATAGAATCTAACCCCATAGCAGTGGGACATATTTCGGCTTATTTACAAGAAGTCTGTTATTGGGTTTCGAGAAAAATCGCCGTAAATTTTATCAGTCAATTTTCTATCGCTGATTGTTTTCAGATGGCGATTTCCTGCATTTATAAAATTCTCAAAAATTTTAATCCTGAATACAGTACAAATTTAAAAAGCTATGCAGAATATGCTTTTGAGCGTTTCCTCAAAGATTCATTACGTCTAGGAAAGGAAGCGGATATCTGCACAGATTGGGCTTTACTGCATAAAATTAGTCGCAAACGGCTGGGAAATTCCTTAACGAATGCGGGTTTTAATAGTCAAATTATCAATAATTACGTCTTAGCTTGGGAATGTTTTAAGGAACTCTACACCAGTGACAGCCAAACTATCCGTCAATTAGGGAAACCGGATACTGCTACATGGCAAGCAATGACTCAGTTGTACAATAGACAAAGCTTAAGCCAACTGACTCCAGAAACTTTGGAAAAATGGCTGAGTACCTCCGCTAAAGCGGTGCGTGATTTTCTTTACCCCAAGTTTGTGTCTGTAGATGCTCCGATTCAGGGGCAAGACTCAGGTAATCTATTAGATACATTACCCGCAGAGTTACCACCATCCTTACTCACAGAAATTATTGCCCAAGAAGAGTCTACAACCAGAGAAACACAACAAGCCCAATTAAACCAAGTTTTGATGGATGCTTTAGCAGCGTTGGATATTCAGGCTCAAAAATTACTCCAAGCTTATTATCAGCAACAGCTGACTCAACAACAAATCTCTGAACAGCTAGAAATTAAACAATATACAGTCTCTCGCCGCCTTAGCAGCATTAAACGCTCATTACTCACTACCCTAACGCAGTGGAGTCAAAATCATTTGCATATCTCGCCTACACCCGTCGTAGTGGATGCAATAAGTAAAAGTCTAGAAGAATGGCTCAAAAATTATTATAGCCATACCCACCCACCTTTAAAGTAAAACCGCTTGAGATTATGTTTGATGCTGCTGTTGCTTTCGCTGTTGATCATGAATTGGTTCTAGAAATGGTTCCGACATCAGAACCTCTAGAACATAATTATTCTACCCCTGGTGGTGATCAGCGTGCTTGGATCAATCAAATTTGTTTAACGACATTTTTAGCTTGGTTGCAAGCGGAAATTACACCCAATGCGAGAGTGCATCCCAATACAGCTGCTTTACCGAGTTTTTGGGAAATAGTCAATGGTACAGCGATGAGTTTTGATAACTCCCGCTTGGTGTTACTTCCTACCTTAGCAATGGATGTGGATGAGTTGCGCGTACCTCAAGAATGGGTGGATATTCCAGAATGGGTGGCTGATTATTACTTAGCGGTACAGGTAAATCCTGATGAGGAATGGATCAGAATTGTAGGCTATACAACTCACCAACAATTGAAAACTCTGGGGGTTTATGATCCAGGCGATCGCACTTACAGTTTAGAATCTGATCATCTCATCCCAGACTTGAATGTGCTTTGGATAACTCACCAATTATATGCTGAAGAAATTAGACGTGCATCGGTGACTGACTTACCACCTTTACCCCAAACTCAAGCAGCCAATTTACTCCAAAGATTAAGTAACGCAGAAATCAAATTTCCTCGTTTAGAAGTTCCCTTTCCTCTCTGGGGTGCATTAATCGCTCATGGCGGTTGGCGACAAAGCTTGTATGAATTGCGCCAAGGAGTTGCACAACCAGCATCAATCGGGCAATGGCTTCAAGAAGGGGTATCAAATTTTGCTCAACAACTAGGCTGGGAAATACGACAATTTACAGCTTTGCCTTCAGGAATGAGGAGTCGAGAAAGTCAAACTTCTATTTTAGGCTTATCTCGCCAAATACTCATAGCTGATCATACTTATGAATTACGAGTTTTTCCTAAAGGCAATCCCGAAGAACAAATTTGGCGCTTTGAATTACGCAATGCAAATTCAGAAAATATGATTCCTGTAGGGTTGCAACTCAGACTACTCACGGAAGACTTACAACCATTTCCCAACAATGAAGATACGGCGACAACGCCTGTAGAAAATTTGTATGTAGAAGTGATGTTAGAACGTGGTGAAGGGTTAGTTTGGGAAGTTACGCCTTTACCGGAAGAATATGAGCGGGAAATTTTACGTTTTTAATTTAGGAGTATCGAACCGCCAAGTCGCCAAAAACGCCAAGAATTTATGAGTCTTTATTTAATTCTGTCTCTCTGCATCTGGAGTGTCTCTGTTTGCTATAAATTCATTTTTTGATTTCTTTTTAGGAGGTGTGGGGACTGGTGAAAAATCAAAGATATCAAAAAAGTAAGTTAATAAATTTTTGTTTATTGGTTTTACTAAGTGTATGTATATGTATTTTGGTGACTCCGGCTTGGGGTAATATTTCTGAAAGTGAAATTCTATCATTTGATTCACAGAATAACATTGCTGAAAGCCAAATATTATATGAAACTGGCAGATTTGCCGAAGCCGTGGAGAGTTTACAACAAGCTGTGCAAGAATATCAACAGCAGGGAAATACTTTAAAGCAAGCTGTAGCTTTGAGCAATTTATCACTGGCTTATCAACAAATTGGTGATTGGCAACAAGCGCAATTAACTATTAATACCAGCTTAAATTTACAAGGATTTCAACAAGCAGGCACAACCAATACAAATTTAGCAGTTTTAGCTCAAAGTCTAGATATCCAAGGGCGCTTACAACTTTTGACAGGAAAACTAGAAGCCGCTCTGGATACTTGGAAACAAACTGAAGATATTTACACTAAACTCGGCGATAAAAATGGTGCGGCTTTGGCTATAATTTATCAAGTTCAAGCATTACGCAATCAAGGTTTTAATAAGCAAGCTATTGAGAAGGTAAAACAGGTAAATCAAACTTTAGCATCTCAGGATGATTCTTTGGCGAAGGCAGCAGTTTTGCTTTCGCTGGGTGATACATTAGAGAATGTGGGCGAGTTAGAAAAATCTCGTCTGGCTTTAGAACAAAGTTTAGCAATTTACCAAAGACTTAATTCACCAGAAAATATGGCTTTAAGTCTGCTCAGTTTAGGTAATAATGCTCAGATAGAACAAAAAATACCCCAGGCGATCGCATTTTATCAGCAAACGTTTGAAATCTCACCTTCACCTCTGACAAAAGTTCAAGCCCGACTCAATCATCTGAATTTACTCATAGAGGAAAAACAATTTGCAGCAGCCCAAATTTTAATTCCCGAACTTCAATCTCAGCTGAAAGAACTTCCACCTTCACGCCCATCGATTTACGCCCGCATTAACTTTGCTCACAGCTTGGGTAGTTTAAATACTCCCACATCCCAAATTGCTCAACTCCTAGCTACTGCTGTACAGCAAGCCCGGAGTTTGGATGATATCCGCGCCGAAGCCTATGCTTTAGGGAATTTGGGGACTTTGTATGAAAAAACACAACAATTTACTGAGGCTATTAACCTGACAGAACAGGCTTTGATGTTAGCGCAAACTAGCAACGCGCTGGAAATTGCTTATTTGTGGCAATGGCAGATGGGTAGATTATTCAAAGACCAAGGTAATTTTACCGGAGCGATCGCCGCTTATGATGCAGCTATAGAAACATTAGAGTCTCTACGTACTGACTTAGTAGCAGTCAATCAAAATATCCAGTTTAATTTCCGCGACAATGTAGAGCCAGTTTATCGGGAATCGGTGGCTTTGCTGCTGCAAAATTCAGACGAAAAACCAAACGTTAAAACATTAGATAAAGCTAGAACAAGGATAGAGGCTTTACAGTTAGCAGAACTAGATAACTTTTTCCGAGAAGCTTGTTTAGAAGGACAGAAAGTGCTTTTAGATCAAGTAGTAGACAAGGAAAATCCCCACACTGCCATCCTCTACCCAATTATTCTGCCAGAGGAACTTCAAGTAATTGTCAAAATTCCTCAACAACCACTGCGTCATTATACAGTTAAAAAATCCCAGGTTGAAGTTGAGCGCACTTTGGCAGAACTGCGGGAATATATTTTAGAACCAGATAGAACAGAGGAAGTACAAGTCCTTTCCCAAGAAGTCTATAACTGGTTAATTAAACCTATTGAATCTGATTTCACCACAAATCAAGTTAATACTTTGGTCTTCGTTTTAGACGGAGCATTAAGAAATATTCCCCTAGCTGCTCTTTATGACGGCGAGAAATATTTGGTAGAAAAATACGCTGTTGCTCTCAGTTTAGGGCTTGGGCTATTAACTCCCAAACCTCTGGCTGAAACACCACTGAATGTACTCGCGGCTGGTTTAGTGGAACCACCTCCGGGTTTTTCCACATTCTCAGCTTTACCAGGAATCAAGTTAGAATTTGACCTGATTGCTCAAACAGGAGCATCTACCAAAAAACTACTAGATCAAGACTTTACCAGCAGCACTCTCGAAAGCAATGTCACTACTTTGCCTTTTAATGTCTTACATTTGGCAACTCATGGGCAGTTTAGTTCTCGCCCGGAAGAGACTTTTATTTTAGCGAATGATGGTACTATCAATGTTCTACAGTTCGATAATTTGCTCCGCAGTCAGAGCGACACTAGTCAACAAATTTTAGAATTATTAGTTTTGAGTGCTTGCCAAACTGCCACAGGTGACAATCGGGCTACATTAGGGTTAGCCGGTGCAGCTATAAAAGCAGGCGCACGCAGCACAATCGCTTCACTGTGGCACATCAATGATCAATCTACTGCGATCTTAATTGGGGAATTTTACAATGAATTAGTTAATCATAAAGTGACTAAAGCAGAAGCTTTGCGCCGCGCTCAAGTAAAATTATTAACCAACTATCCTAATTATCGTCGCCCTGGTTACTGGGCTGCCTATGTGTTAGTTGGTAATTGGTTTTGAAGTAAAAATATGAATAAACAAACCGCCAAGACGCAAAGAACGCCAAGGAAAGAGGTTTTAATAGGTTTTTTGTATGAGTATTTTATGTTTTTACCAAGTTGGGATGCTCGCAAAAAATCTCTGTTGTTTTGGCTGCTTGTAAGTATATTTTTACTTAGGAGTATCACTTTTGGACTTCTGCCTGTTCAAGCCGAAGAAGTACTAAAGGAAAATTTGATCTTCTCCCAGAGATTCCCGCCGCCGCAGGATATCCAACCACCTTCACCTGCGCCACTCCCAACACCACAACCGCTATTACCGCCACCAGTAGACTTACTTCCACCTTTGCTGCCAAGTTCCATTCCAGAAGATGTATTCCCCAGTGAGGCGGCTGAAACTATTACTGTGGAAAGGTTTGAAATTCTGGGCAGTACAGTATTTAGTGCGTCGGAGTTAGCTGAAGCTGTGGCTGAGTTTACTAAACGGCCAATCACGATGAGGGAACTTTTTCAGGCTCGTTCTCAAATTACACAACTATACGTCAATAAGGGCTACATTACTTCTGGCGCTTATGTTCCACCTCAAGAGATTGAGTCTGGTGTGATTAAAATTCAGGTGGTGGAAGGTGAATTGGAGGATATCAAAATTAGTGGGACTGAGCGACTGAACCCCGATTATATCCGTAGCCGTCTGGCGATCGCCACTACCCCGCCTTTGAATCAGGAGCGTTTATTGGAGGGATTGCAACTTTTGCAACTTAATCCTTTGATCGAAAGTGTGTCGGCTGAACTGTCAACAGGGTTGCGCCCCAATACCAGTCTGCTACAAGTGGAAATTAAAGAGGCGAAATCCTTTAGCGCCCAAGTAGTTTTAGATAATGGGCGATCGCCAGCCGTAGGTAGTTTCCGGCGGAGGTTACAATTTAACGAAGCTAACTTACTGGGAATAGGAGATGGTCTGAATGTAACTTATACCAACACCGATGGTAGCAATGCCTTAGATGCTAGTTACCGACTACCCCTCAATCCTCACAACGGAACACTCAGTTTTAACTTTGGTACTGCCTCTGGCAATGTGATTGAACGTCCTTTCAACGTTCTAGATATCCAATCTTCTTCTCGCTACTACGAATTGACATTTCGCCAGCCATTAGTCCAAACTCCCACCCAGGAATTTGCCCTTGGTGTGACAGCTTCTCGCATCGAAAGTGAAGCCTCTTATCTGGAAGCAGAACGCATACCTTTCCTTTCCCTGGGAGCTGATGAAGCCGGACGTACACGCATATCCGCGTTCCGGTTTTTCCAAGAATGGACGACTCGCAACAGCCAGGAAGTCATTGCGCTCAGGTCACAATTTAATTTGGGTATCGGGGCGTTAAATGCCACAATTAATCCTGAACCCCCCGATGGTCGCTTTTTCGGGTGGCAGGGACAAGCTCAGTGGGTACGTCTATTAGCCCCTGAAACTTTACTTTTACTACGTGCAAATACGCAACTTGCATCCAGGCCGCTTTTGCCTTTAGAGCAGTGGGGCTTGGGAGGCTTGGGTAGTGTGCGGGGTTACCGTCAAAATTTCTTGTTAACTGACAATGGTGCTTTAGCTTCAGCTGAGGTACAAGTCCCAATCCTACGGGCAGCTAACATCGGTGGTATATTGCAGGTGATTCCCTTTGCAGATTTTGGCGTGGGTTGGAATAATTCTGGTAGAGAAAATCCTGACCCTAACACCTTAGCCGCCATTGGTTTAGGTTTACGATGGTCACAGGGCGATCGCTTCACGGCTCGTCTTGACTGGGGTATTCCGTTAGTATCTGTTGACTCCAACAATAAAGGGACATGGCAAGAAAATGGATTGTACTTTTATTTGCAATACAATGCTTTTTGAAATTACCAAAAACTTAACGGCAGTCTGAAAGCCCCGGAGGAACAGGCACGTAGTGCCGTATTCCAGACATAAACGGATAATCAAACTTATTATATGTAAATACTCCTGAAACCCTCACCAATGACCAATGACAAAGGACAAATGACGACCCTAGCCAGTTAACTTTATTTACTCCGACCTATTTATATGTTTAATTTCTGTTGGCTCGAAGACATTTTTCAGTAGACCCAACCCTTCTTCAATATGGGCAATTTGCTCTGGTGTGAGATGATCCAAAAGTGCGGCAATATGAGCGCGAGTTTGGTCTTGGGATTGCTTTAAATGATGTCTTCCCTCATCAGTCAGATTCAAGAGAACTCGCCGCCGTTCTTGGGGATCATCTATGCGTTGGACTAAGTTGCGTTGTACTAACCGTTCCGTGGTTGCTGATGCTGTAGCACAGGTGACACCCAGATGTTCTGCCAACTCAGAGAGTGAAGCACCTGGATTGCGGTTGAGGAAGGCTAGCGATCGCAACTGTGGTATCGATAAGGAAGCAGCACTGTGAACTCGCATATCCGCTCGGATAAACCGCATCATTAACGGAACTGTCTCCATTACTTTAGCAGCACATTCAGAGGAAGTTACGCCCTGAGTAGGTTTATCGAGTTCCATAATGCTTGTTGTTCTCCTGATTACATTGCCGCCCGTAGATAAAGTCGTCCATAGATAAGGATCAAGCCTATTAATGTTAACAAGAGAATCATCCAGTCCCAAGCAATACCATAGACACTAGTATCATTAGCTAGCATCGTCCCACGTAATGCGTCCACTTCATAATGTTTAAATTAAATTTTCTGAGAATTTTTTGGAAAACCCATCATACTTTGCATCAAAATATATCTGAAGAATCTTGACAAATTACACTCGCGCACTCATACCAAGGATACTTCGCAGTGATACAAATCACGGCTAAGAAGATTAGTAGCACCTACAATGAGCGTTGTTATCTTTTAGACCTAAACGTAATCAAACTTAATCAATATTAGCGGATTTGTGAGCGATCGCTGAACAACAAATTTATCATGCAAAACATAGCTCATCGCCATGCTGTCAGGCTGATCACAAGAGCTAGAACCTTGATTTTTGCGTTCATTTGCAAAAAATGCTGGTTTAATGATTTACATATGTTATGATTCATATTATTCTAATGTTATGTTTTGTATCGTGCTTCTAAGTTACTGAGCAGCAAATAATTTGCTGTTTTAAGCTAAACCAGCTTAATTGAGAACTAGAAAGCTAATTCAAACAGATTTAGCATTTTTTTAACACACGCCCATTCCTGAAAAAAACTTTAAGGTTTGTTACATTTAACTCAGATATATTCAAATCCTGAATTTTCAGGAGCTACTAAGGCAGTGATTTTGAATACTGGGTAGTAACTGGACTGAAAGAGAGACAAATGATACTGACATTCTCCACAAAGAGTAGTCAACCATGTTCGTTTTGAGCCATTTAATGTTTTCAGAGTCATGCTAAAAAACAGCTAACTGGGAATTAATCATGGCGATAATCACAAATATCAGCTTGTAAATAGACAATATCAGTAGTTTAGAAACATAGGAGTTTTGCCAAATTCAATGCTCGGAAAGTTGCTAGAGTCAAAAGTAGTGGAATTCCTCAAAATTCCGGAAAAAATCCTCAAAATCCACTGTCATTCTGAACCAAATAGAATGTAGCGAGTTTAGCAATATAAGGTTTGATAGTCATGCTAAGAAACAGCGAATTAAGAGTGAATCATGGTTCTAAGCTCAAATTAAAGCTTGGAGATAAACGATACGAACATTTCTCCAGGACAGGAGTTTCACGAAATCTCACAATCGGAAAGCCACTAAAATTAAACATAGTGGAATACATCTAAATTCAGATAAATTTTCCAAATTAGTGTCAACAATCCCGAAAGAGGGAGTGCAATTACTTAGCAAAATATTGCTAGTGGGACTAGTTGACTAATTTAGAGGTAATCTCGAATTAGAGGTGAAGCCACCTACAGAATTTACTCAATCAAATAAACGGCGTTGTTTAATAACATCGCCAGCCAGTAATCAAGCTTCGCTTTTTTATTGCAAGCCTATTTTGTTGTGTCTTTAATCTCAAAGGATTAAAAGCATAATTTCTGACTGGCTGACATTAGGCTAAATAGGAATTAAGCCCGAAATTTCACAATTTTTTACTTGGAATAAGGTCAAGAGAGATGAATAAAGTTCAAGCATCGTTTGAAGCTACAGAAACTGCATTTCACGTAGAAGGTTACGAAAAAATTGATTTTAGCCTTGTTTATGTGAACGGTGCATTTGATCTTAAAAACCGAGAAATTGCCGATAGTTACGCGAAATTTGGTCGCTGTTTGACTGTGATTGATGCCAATGTCTATGAACTTTATGGCAAGCAAATCAGGTCATATTTTAAGCACTATGACATTGATCTGACAGTATTTCCGATCATTATTTCCGAGCCAGATAAAAGCCTTGCTAGCTTTGAAAAAATTGTTGATGCTTTTTCCGACTTTGGTTTAGTTCGGAAAGAACCAGTTTTAGTCGTTGGTGGTGGTCTAATTACTGATGTGGCTGGGTTTGCTTGCGCTGCTTACCGTCGCAAGAGCAATTTTATTCGCGTTCCCACCACCTTAATTGGTTTAATTGATGCAGGTGTAGCAATTAAGGTCGCCGTTAATCATCGCAAGTTGAAAAATCGCTTGGGAGCATATCATGCACCTTTGAAAGTGATTCTGGATTTCTCATTTTTGCAGACCTTGCCAACATCTCAAGTTCGCAATGGGATGGCAGAGTTAGTAAAAATCGCTGTAGTGTCTAATTCACAAGTGTTTGAACTGCTATACGAATATGGCGAACAACTGCTTTCGACTCACTTTGGACAGGTGAATGCGACACCGGAAATCAAAGAAATTGCTCATACAGTCAACTACGAAGCTATCAAAACTATGCTGGAGTTAGAGACTCCTAACTTGCATGAATTAGACTTGGATCGAGTGATTGCCTATGGACACACTTGGAGTCCTACTCTAGAATTAGCACCTCGTGTACCTCTCTATCATGGTCATGCGGTGAATATAGATATGGCTTTGTCTGCAACTATTGCTGCACAACGGGGCTATATTCCTACAGGGGAACGCGATCGCATTCTAGACTTAATGAGTAAAATTGGTTTATCTCTCGATCATCCTCTACTAAATGGCGATTTGCTTTGGGATGCTACAAAGTCTATTAGCCTAACACGAGACGGCAAACAACGCGCCGCTATGCCTCGTCCTATTGGTGAGTGCTTCTTTGTCAATGATCTCAACCGTGATGAACTTGATGCTGCGTTAGCTGAACACAAACGTCTTTGTGCTAAATACCCTCGTGGTGGAGCCGGCGTTGACGCATACATTGAAAGTCAAGAAGCCACGCTATTGGGGGTGTGAAGATATGACCAGTATTGTAGGAAAAGAAACAGCTAGACCGATAACGCCACACAGCATTTTAGTAGCCCTGCTACAGAAAACTCTCAAATTAGCCCAAGAAAGTCAGATTTCCCCAGAAATATTAGATTCTCTGCGCCAGGGAGTGGAATTAGCCGCAGGTTTAGATCCCTATTTGGATGATTACACTACGCCGGAATCGAGCGCATTAAAAGCATTGGCGCAAAAAACCAGCAAAGAAGACTGGGGAAAACGTTTTAGCGATCGCGAAACAGTGCGTCAACTAGAGCAGGAAATGCTCTCAGGACATCTGGAAGGACAGACATTAAAAATGTTTGTTCACATGACCAAAGCCAAGCGCATTCTGGAAGTAGGAATGTTTACAGGATATTCAGCCTTGGCAATGGCAGAAGCACTACCCAGTGATGGGGTACTCATAGGTTGTGAAGTAGACCCCTATGTCGCCCAATTTGCTCAGGAATGCTTTAGTGCATCTCCTCACGGCAAAAAAATCATTGTGGAGGTTGCACCAGCCTTAGAGACAATCCACAAGCTAGCAGCTAGAAAAGAATCATTTGATTTGATTTTCATCGATGCCGATAAAAAGGAGTATGTAGATTACTTCCAGACTATTTTGGAGCATCAGTTACTGACTCCCGATGGTTTAATCTGCGTGGATAATACTTTGTTGCAAGGACAAGTTTACCTCCCCGCAGACCAACGCACCGCCAATGGTGAAGCGATCGCACAGTTCAACCGTGTTGTCGCCGCCGATCCTCGTGTAGAACAAGTTTTGTTACCCATCAGAGATGGTGTCACCCTAATTAGACGCGTCGCGTAAACTTCCTTTTTTCCTCAGCGTTCTCTGTGCCTCCGTGGTTTGAAAAGAATTTTATTTAACCACAGAGACGCAGAGGACACAGAGTAAAGAGGTTAAAGAGGAATCTTTTGAGAGGGCTACCCCTTACTTTTCGTACTTTCAAAGACTTATGGCACAATCAATTTCTTTATCTCTGGCGGAATCTCCCACGTCATCAATGGGTTTTAGGGTAAAGATAGTAGCTTTATTCCAGACTCTCGGTACTTTGACGTTATTACTTATAGCTTTGCCGTTTAATGCTTTGATAGTGTTGATATCTTTGTTGTGGGGCGTTGTGCGATCGCCATTCAGAAAAAAAGCTGTCGTCGCGGCTCATCCTCAGACTATCTTAGTGAGTGGAGCCAAGATGACCAAAGCATTGCAACTGGCTCGTTGCTTCCATGCAGCCGGACATCGAGTGATACTGATTGAAGGTCACAAATACTGGTTATCTGGGCATAGATTCTCCAAAGCTGTCAGTGGTTTTTATACAGTTCCCGCACCGCAATCAGACCCACAAGGCTATATCCAGGCGATCGTAGAAATCGTTAAAAAGGAGAAAGTTGACGTTTATGTCCCTGTATGCAGTCCTGTAGCTAGTTACTACGACTCTTTAGCAAAACCGGCATTATCAGAATACTGCGAAGTTTTCCACTTCGATGCAGATGTTACCAAGATGCTCGATGATAAATTTGCCTTTACTGATCAAGCGCGATCGCTTGGTTTATCTGTCCCCAAATCCTTTAAAATTACAGATCCTCAACAAGTGATCAATTTTGATTTTAGTCAAGAAACCCACAAATATATCCTAAAAAATATTGCTTACGATTCCGTTCGTCGCTTAAATTTAACCAAACTGCCCTGCGACACCCCAGAAGAGACAGTCGCCTTTGTCAACACTTTACCCATCAGTTCAGAAAACCCTTGGATTATGCAAGAGTTTATTCCTGGTAAGGAGTTATGCACACATAGTACAGTGCGGGACGGAGAATTAAGATTGCATTGTTGTTCAAACTCTTCTGCGTTTCAAATCAACTATGAAAACGTCGAAAATCCGCAAATTCGGGAATGGGTGCAACACTTCGTCCAGAGTTTGGCACTGACTGGACAAGTTTCTTTCGATTTTATTCAAGCTGAATCCGGTACAGTTTACGCCATTGAATGCAATCCCCGGACTCATTCAGCAATCACAATGTTTTACAATCATCCTGGTGTGGCAGATGCCTATCTTGGTAAAACTCCCCTACCTAACCTCACCGAACCCCTAGCAAGTAGCAAGCCCACTTACTGGATATATCACGAAATTTGGCGACTAACTGGTATCCGTTCCTGGAAACAGTTGCAAACATCGGTTAATACCCTATTGCAAGGAACTGATGCCATTTACCAACTTGATGACCCTGTACCATTTTTAACTTTGTATCACTGGCAGATTCCCTTACTTTTGCTAAAGAACCTGCAACAACTCAAAGGCTGGGTAAAAATAGATTTCAATATTGGCAAACTGGTGGAATTAGGTGGCGACTAAAAGACTATTTTTATCTTTGCGTCTTTGCGCCTTTGCGTGAAATTAATCATATTGTCACTCCACAAGGCTAAATAATCAACCACGGTTGAACACAGATAAATTTGTTGTTTATCTCAATGAAGACTGCTGTATATAGGAAGATGAATTATGCCATTACTTCGTATCCTTCATTTGGTTGGGTCTGCACACAATGATTTTTACTGTGATTTGTCACGCCTTTACGCCCAAGACTGCCTCACAGCAACGGCAGACCGATCACGCTATGACTTTTATATTGCATATATTACACCTGATGGCCAGTGGCGATTTCCTCGCTCCCTGAATCGAGAAGATATCGCTCTCACCAAACCGATTCCTCTGGTTCAAGCCATCAAGTTTCTCACCACGCAAAACATTGACCTCGTGTTACCACAAATGTTTTGTCTTCCGGGAATGACTTACTACCGCGCCCTATTCGACCTGCTGAATATCCCCTACGTAGGCAATACTGCGGATATCATGGCAATAGCGAGCCACAAAGGCAGAACTAAAGCAATTGTTGCCGCCGCAGGGGTGAACGTGCCAAGTGGAGAACTGCTCCGCCCAGGAGATGTGCCAACAATTACACCTCCAGTAGTGATCAAACCCGTAAGTTCTGACAACTCTTTAGGGGTGGCTTTAGTCAAAGAGGCTAGTGACTATGAGGCTGCTTTGCAGAAAGCATTTGAATATGCAGATGAGGTGATTGTAGAAACATTCATCGAACTCGGTCGCGAAGTCCGATGTGGCATTATTGTCCAAGATGGGGAGTTAGTAGGTTTACCCCTGGAAGAGTATCAGTTAGACCCTGAAGAGAAACCCATCCGCAGTTATGCTGATAAACTCCAACAAACCGATGATGGTAATTTGCGTTTTAGCGCTAAAGACAATATGAAGTCTTGGATTGTAGACCCGAATGATCCCATTACCCAAAAGGTTCAGGAAGTGGCTAAGAAGTGTCATCAGGCTTTGGGTTGTCGCCACTACAGTTTATTTGATTTCCGCATCGACCCACAGGGAGAACCTTGGTTTTTAGAAGCCGGTTTGTATTGTTCTTTTGCTCCCAAAAGTGTAATTTCCTGTATGGCGAAAGCAGTGGAAATCCCTCTAAATAAGTTATTTATGACGGTTATCAATGAAACGTTGAGCAGTCATAATTCCAAATAAATAAATTTATTCATTTTGACTGGGTGCTAAAGACCGTCTTTTGGAGAAGTTCTATGATTGCACCAAAGATAGGATGACACCCACCAGAGAACCTAAAAGTAGCACTATACTGCTTAGAGAACTGATGGCAAAGCCAATGGCTCGTTTTTCGGCTGCTTTATAGTATCCCCAAGCGTAGGCAATACGACCCACAACCCAAACTGCACCAATAGCCGACCCCCATAATGGGCTAACGTAGAAAGAGAATAGCCATAAAGCCGGTAAGAAAAAAACCATTTGCTCTAGGGTATTTTGTTGAACACGCACCACTCTTTCAAAGTCGGGGTTTCCAGTCATTTGGGGAGGTGACACCTTGTATTTGGCTCTGGCTCGACCAACATTAATGGTGATCACGAAATACAGCAACAGTGTGAGAGCGGTGATTAGACCAGTCCAAGGCAACATATCAAAATCCTCGCGGAATAAAAAAATCTAATTCTTTAATAAATAAAGCGATCGCTCAAACAGTATCATTAATCCCGCCGCATATCTACCAAGACTGCGCCCGATGCGATCGCCCCAGAGAGGACTACACCCAAACCCCGAAAAATTTGAATGTATTTGATTTTATAAGACTAAAATTAGATATTTAAATCGCGCAAAGCCAGACGAATTTGCTCTACACGCCTGCGGTTGACACCAAGATCCGACTCTCCTATGCGAGATGCAGAGCGGGTATGAATCACTGGCTCATTGGCTGGGAAATAAAACTCTACATCATCAACAAATTTAAAGATCCGGCTTTTAGAAAGAGCATGAATGTAATTATCTGTCTGTTCTACAACCTCTGTGCGGGGAACAACACTGAGAACTTTAAGTAAAGTTTCTCTTGCTGCATCGCGGTCTACATGATATGTAATCGGGTCAATGGCGTGTTTTGCATCAGCGTCTTGGCTGACAACACAGTTATTGGAAGCGGGACAAGAACTCAGATGACCATGATCAACTCCTAAACCAGAAGACTCAGCCCAAGTAGGAGCAGGAAGGATGAAACCACTAATCAGGGTGAGGAAGATGACAAAGGTAATCAGCCGCAGGAGTCGCTGTGTGAAGGCTGTTGGCAGATGGGACATGATAAAATTATCCTTAAGCTTTAAATAGCACTCAATTATCTGAGGTTTTTGAGGGCGGAATTACCAAACTTGGCACCAGCGTTCTCAATGCCTCAGAGATCAGTATATCTAGTCTTTGTGCCAACTGTTTTAACAGTCCCAATACCCTGTGACCTGAAAGCGATCGCGCACCAAATTTTTTAATAAACTAATGATAAAGTCTCAAACCACACTCACAGTTGCATTAGCGATGAGTTTCATGTTGGGGTTATTTTCCAGCACTCCCGCCAATGCTCAAGAAACATATATTGACAGTACCTGCAAACAAAATCAGCAATTAGACGAGTTTGACAGATTTACGGTGATGTACAAATCCGAATTTCAAACCAAAGGACAAACTTATTGGTTTTATTCAGGTCAGTATATAGATGCTACGCCAATTGTTTGTATTTCCCAACCAGGATTTCAACAAGCAAAACCCTTAAATATCAAACAAATACAGCTTGGTTACATCGATAAAATTAGTAAAGACCCAAACAATCAAACAGGCTTTCTCGTAACCATACGTGATGGTAATGGTTCTTATGTACCAATAACCCAATATCGACTCAATTTGTCCACACCTGAAAAACCTGTCATCACCAAACTCAGGTCTTGGAGGTCAGGACGGTAATTGCGATCGCCTCTATTCTGAAAAAAACCCCAGCAACGCCCCTAGCCAGGAGCAACAATGGCAAAAAGATAAATTTTCAGGAGAATGCCGTATCTGTCACATATTCAGGATTTTTGATTTTGTGACTTAAATCTACCTGCAATAAACTCTCGCTTCTTTAAATGTTTTGTTTTGCGTTTGGTAACTCGCGATCGCCACATTTGGAAACTAGATTGTTTCATTTGCTGGCGCATTAAAGCAATTACCTGTTTCTCTTGTAGCCCAAACTGAGCCTCAATAGCTTCCATAGGTGTTCTATCTTCCCATGCCATTTCGATGATGCGATCAATAGTTTGGGGATCAAGGTTGGGTAACTTCATGCCTTTGCTTGTAATTTATGAATTAGAGTTACATCTATTTTACTTTTTGTTTTAAATGTCAGAGAAATCCCTAAATTCCTCCTAGCTAAGTAACTCAGCACACGAAGAAATGTTATACTATCTTCCTTTCCTTAATTGGTTGTGCCGGATTCCCTGCATAAATAGTCATCGATGCCAATGATTTAGCCGCAACTCCACCTAGAGTTAACACAGCACCTCTACCAACAGTAACTCCAGGCCCAATGACTGACTTAGCCGCAATCCAACTACTTTCTTGAAGATAAATCGGGGCAATTTTTAACTCAAAGTTAGGGTCACTCCAGTTATGATTCCCCGTACAGAGATACACACCTTGAGATAAGCAAACATGACTTTCTATAGTCACATCAGCGAGGTTATCTATCCAAGTATCTTCACCAATCCAAACATAATCACCTAAACTTAGCCGCCAAGGAAACTTCACCCGCACTCCTGGCTTAATGCGAACACCTTGACCAATACTAGCTCCAAAAATTCGTAATGTTCCCACCTTCACAGATGAAATGGGAAGCCAAGAACTCTCAACTAAGGGAGAACCAAGGAAGTACCACAAAAGCTGTTTCCAGTAGGGTGCGCCAGGGGTATAACTGCCCAGAGTGTATTTATCTAGCCGCATAAGATGGCTCACGAAAGCGAGGGTGAAAGCTAGCTCCAGTATGACCCGATACAATCCACAATAGGGAACGTCCACTATCTCTGACAATGCGGAGTATTGATTCTCTAGGGTTTTGGGACGGAATAGGGATAGGGGTAAAAATTATGCCTTGACTACCCAGAACTAAGGTGGCTATAGTTTTGGCTCTGGGCATATGATCAGCGGAGGTAACTAAATAGATATGCTGAATGTGCTGGCGCTTAAAATCGTCAACGAGGCTGGTAAAGTTGGTAACAGTGTCAACAGCACGGTAATCTAGGTGAATGCGGTGGTTGGCAATATCTGCATTTTGGAAGATGGCAAGAGCTTGTTTTGGGGAAGTACCGCTAGAAACCCATATATCTAATTGGGGATTTTTTTGGGCAAATTGAGCCGTAAATTGTTCTCGTACCGGATCTCCTCCAAGGGTGAGGATAGCTTGGGGATGGGGGGAATGGTAATAGGCGATCGCTAGTCGGATGGGAATCATGCTGAATAATCCCAAAATCAAACCTGCTAAAATTAGAGACCCGTATTTTTTGTTCAGTTTCAACATGGCATCAACTGAAATTAGTTTTGATTCTACCGTATTCTATAATTTCCCGAATCGATCCGGCCAACTCTAGCTATTTAGGCGATCGCCCTCGTTGAGGTGATTATTTATAATAAATACCTATTCTGGTTTTCTAGCTTCTAAAATAACTGTGTGTGGAAAAGCAAAATCAGATTCATATTCTTTTGACAAGACAACTTCGCTGATTCCCAGGTCTTTCAAGTTGGTTTCCTTCACAGGTAAGGGAAATGAGATATCCACAAAGCCACATTTTTCAGCTATTTCACCTAAATATGATTCATCTAAAGCTGTTAAGTGTTCTCCTCGACAAAAAATCATGTTTGTGAATCTTCCCCCTAAACTCTTGCGATTTTCCGGGAAATTACTAAACCAATCATAGTCACCCTGAAGATATTTGCGACACGCATTACCCATGTTCGGCGCACCAATACGTATACCGCCTCCTGGACGTAGTGCCTGAAACATTTCTTGAAAGTGGACAATTAAATGTGAATCTGGTAAATGTTCTACAACATGATGTGAATAAAAGATATCTACTGATTCCTTACGAAATGGCAAGGGATCTAATAGATTAGACCATACATCCACTTTGGCAGTGATTAAATTAGCATCAACATTCAGCCAGCCATTGAGATAGTTAGATTTTCCTGGTCCTAAGTGAACTTTTAATTCACTTTTGGGACATATAAATTTCTTATAAAACCAACCACTAAATCTCATAGGATATTTTAAAAGCAAGTAATAAAATCCCTTGATAATTCCAGAAATCATAATTCACTCCAACTAAAAGTGATTTAATACAATATTAACACCTGAAAAAGTAGGCTAATTAAGCCAATTATTTATCAATCCTAGCTTCTATTAAATGTATGCTGAGCAGGATTTCCGCCAAGACTCGCTGTAATGCATAATATAAACCATGCCAACCATCCAGAATACCACCTTTGAGGATCAGGCAATAAACCAGTATAATTAAGGGTGCGATAACTTTTTGTTTACGAATGCGATCGCCTAAACTCAGTTCACTGTTGGGAGTTTCTCGGAGCTTTTTGGTTTCAATCACCATGTAACGTTCTTGCGCCCATAGCCAACGACTTAAGGATTTGCGATCGTCATGATGAATGTATGCTGAAAGCAATCTGGATTTACCCTCTACTGAAACCCGATGAGCGTGTCCATCATCTTTGTAAATTGCCTTTTCCTTTTTATACAGTACCTTGCGGGGTGGAAGTAGAGTCCCACGTAAAGGTTTACCAAAGACACAATACTTGAATCTGAAGCTGTAGCTGTCCATATCTGCTTCTACTGGCAGTGTCTTAATTTCATTAATAAGTTCATCAGTTAAGATATAATCTGCATCTAGAGATAGTACCCATTCCGATGTAATTTTTGATAAACCATAGTTACATTGATTAGCAAAAGAATCAAATTTGCGTTGACAAACTTCCAGTTGAGGGTAGGAAGACAAAATCTCTAAAGTTTCATCTGTACTATAACTATCAATGACAACAATTCTCTTAGCCCATGTAAGTTTTTGAAGAGTGCGTTCAATGTTGGGTGCTTCGTTGTATGTCAGAATTAAAATGGTAACTTGTTCTAGCATAGCGGGTAAGTAGGCAAAAATAATTTTGACTATGAAAGGGTACTAGAACATAAAATTGATTTCCAAGTATAAGGAAAGCGCCCGGCAAATTTAAACTTTATATCTCCATAGCCTTCTAATTCTAGCAATTGTGTAATTGTTGATACAGAGAAAAACTTGATATGTCCGCCATCCCAGAGAGCAGTAAAGTGCTGATCCATTTTGCCAGAAACAGCAAGTATGAGATTTTTGAGATAGCCATGATAAGGGGTAGTCACTATTAAACGACCATTTGGCTTCAGGCATTTTTTAGCATTTCTAACTAATTCTCTGGGGAGAAACAAATGCTCAATTACTTCAGCAGCGATGACAAGATCAAAATTGTCTCCTATTTCTGCATAGGGTAGATTATAAATACTACCTTGAATAAATTGGCAGTTAGGGAAAACTTGTTTGGCTAATTCTACTCCTGATTTTGATTCTTCGACTCCCACAACTTCATAACCAGACTGTGCAATTAAGTTAGTCAAACTGCCATTACCACAACCAATATCTAAAATGCGAGGTTTTGGCTTACTTTCAAGCAAAGGAGCAGATTCAGATATCATCTCCATCAGAGCCGGAATAATATAAGCATGATGGTGTTCTGTTTCGCTATCTTGGTATGAGTATTCGTATTTTTCATCAGTAGTTGTGGACATTGTTTTTTCTACCAGATTATTTACTAAATGTTGACTTTGACGGCTGAATACTTACTAGCTTAAATTATTTCCCCTGAGTAATGAGGTCTTGATAAACTGAAAGCATTTTGGAGGCGATATGATCCCATGTATAATTTTCTAGGATAAATTGCCGAGCGCGATCGCCCATTTTTTTCGCTTGAATAGGTTCTTGCAAAAGTTTCATTAAGGCATTGCCTATTTTATCAGCATTAATATCAACAACACTAGCCACCTCAGCCTCACCAGCTTCTGGAAAATTACAGCCAGTGGTAATGACACAGGGTAAACCCGCCGCCATACCCTCTAGGACTGACATACTAAAACCTTCGGAATAGGAAGGGGCAACATAGATGTTAGCTGCTGCTAAAGCTGCATATTTAATAGAACCTGTCAACATCCCCGTAAATGTGACAGCATTTCTACAACCTGCTTTCATAAAGTAGCTTTCAGCAGTGGGTAAAAATCCTGTATTATCTGGTCCGGCAACAATCAGATGACTATCAGGAAATTTTTGATATGCTTGAGCAAAAGCATTAGCTAATAAATCTAATCCTTTTTTGGGATCAATGCGTCCTAAAAATATAATTAACTTTTTATTTTTAGTCTCTGGAAATTGATGATAAAAAATCTCTTTGTCAGGGAGAGAGTCAAAATTTTCTCTATGAATTCCATTAGGTACAAAAACTGGATTAGCTTTTAATTTAAGGTTTTTGATTTGGCTAACTTCACTAGCCGCTGTCATTTGGATAGCACTTGTTTTTTGTAATGATGGCTTTTCCAAAAAATTAAAATAGATTGTTTTTTTCCAGCTTTTATAAGCTAATGCCCAAGGTTCTAACATTCCATGAGGTGTCGCAATATAAGGAATTTTGTGTATTTGACACATCCAATACGCAGCGAGAACTGGATAGGAAAAAATAGCATGAGTATGGACTAAATTATACTTAGATACATTGCCAAATAACCATTTACTCATTGACCAAGTAAATTTATAATCTATAAAATCGAAATAAGAAAAATATTGGACTCTATAATATTTTTCTTTAATCCACTGATTGAGAGGTGAACTTAAGGTTGTTGACCCATTGGCATTAGTAGCTACAACATCAACATTAGCACCTAATTTACCAAGAGATTCTGCTAATTCAAGAACAATTTTTGTCGTTCCACCATACACATCTCCCAAAGCAGGAATAACCATTAAAATTCTCATACATTAACGTTGAGATGAAGCGTGACTAACAGATTGTATCAAACCTTGGGCAAAATAGTCAGGGGAGAATTGCTGAATATGTTCTAAAACCTCATTAGACATTATCTCTAAATCAATCTCGCCCGAACTCATTTTCAGCATCAATTCACTTAGCTGTTGAGAGTTTTCTGGATCAAAACCAAATCCATTAACGCCTTCTATGATTAAATCTTCGTAACAGCCACAACGATTAGAAACCAATACTGGTAAACCTGCGGCCATTGCTTCATTTACAACTAAACCCCATTGTTCTTGAACACTAGCATGGATAAAGCATTTAGCATGAGCAAAATAAGGTAAAAGTTGATCTTGTTGCAGAAAACCCGGAAGATGGACGTAATTTTGCATTTTATGATTAGTAATTTCCTCTTCTATTAGCAAACGTAGTTCACCATCTCCACAGAGAACTAAATCCCAAGGATCAGTTCCTGCTGTTTGACGATATTTAGCATAAGCTGAAAGGAGAAATGGTAAGTTTTTTTTGCTAACAAATCTATTAATAGCTAAAAAGAATGGTTGAGCTAATGGACAAGATAAGGATTTAATCTGATTAGGGTGGAAAACATCATTACCAACTACGTCATAGCCTAAAAAAATAGCTTCAGAGGGCATTCCCAACTTGATTAAATAACGCTTGTGTGGTAGTCCTCCTACTAAGGCAGCTTTATATCTTGTAATTAGCAACTTTTTAATTTTTTCTTTCCACCAAGAACGAGGTTCATCATTCTCTGTTGTTTCAGATAAAAGAATAGCAGATTTACCATGCCAGAGACACCATAATAAAGTAACAAGCATAGAAGGACGAGCATAACCAGAAATTGCTATAACATCAGGACAAGTTCGATTCAAGAGAGAGATTAATTTCCCAAATAAATGACTAAATTTTACTTTTTCTAGGGGAACATCATCGATAACTGAGTGAATTTGACCAGGAAATTTATCAAGTTGTATTTCCCAGGGATATTCTACTTCTGAACGAGCTAATTCAATGCCAAAAACATTACATCCGCTAGATTTGCAAGCGTGATAGGCAGATGCAACTCTGGCGATATGATAGGGACCATAATTAGCAAATAAAATTGCTATTTGTAAGTTGTTAGGAGCGCAATTCATGTTTATAATAGTGATACTGAGTTGCATATCTAAGCATTCGGCGACGTTCAAGGCGTTCTAAATAGCGGACAATAACATAGCCAAAAAGTATAGGCCAAAGAACAAGAAGCGTAATGTCACGCCCTAAGTTTGGTGTAATCCCCAAACCTACTAAAAAAAGTGACAGCCGTAAAATTGATGATCTTTGATTCCAAAGGCGCGCTAGGAAAGCACTCCAAAGTCCCATTAAAATAGCAGGTACAATAGGTCCAAACCAAGGGCCAAAATTCAGGACTCCACGCCCAATAAATCCGGCTGAGATTGTTGCCTGAATCCCACTGCTGGGGTTTCGCAGTAAATTATATTCGTGTCCGATTAGAGGTTTATCCGGGAATATAAATCTAGGGATGAGATTTAGGGATTCAGCCAAATAGTCCATCCCATACTGTAAAGTTAATTCGCCTTGTTCGTAAAATTTATTGATATAAAATAATTCCTCAGCCATATTTAAACCCTCATGTTTACTCTCAGTATTTAGAGTAGCAGCGCCTTCAAAATAAGCATCAATACCCGTATTACGAAAGCTAATTGCGATTAACATCAAGTAGTTAATCAAAACAAATAGTCCAGCCGAAAGTGCTACTTTCACCCACCACTTGTGACGAGAAGTCAACAAATATGTCATATATGCTGGCATAGCTACAGCGAGAAAGGAGTTTCGTGTGCCAGAAAGATAGAAAGCAGGCCAAGAGATGATTATCATCACCAAATTAATTACTTTAGCTTGGGGTTGACGTTGAAAGAAAATCAAGACCCCAAACATCGCACATATTAAAGTGTAAGTGTACCCAGCAGCAGAAACAATAAACTCAGTTCCCCCCCCAACTGCACCTCGATTCCATAGTTTAGGAGACCAGCGTCCACCTTGAGGAAGTAAAGCTTGGAAAAAATTCCAGTCTAAGCGACTAATACCATAAATGAATAAAAGTATCCACATCACCAGCAAGATTTGCAGTAACCGATGAGGATTTAAGGTAAACCAGTTGAAAGCATTGACTTTAGATGAATATTTTCCTATGGTGCGAGTAAAACTGGGCAGTAACCAACGGAATAAAATCAGGAAAATACAAATTTGATAGTAAGCCTGCTCCAGAATAGAGCTATTAAAAATAGTCAACCGCTCAGGAGTATAGAAGACTTCGGTGAAGTACCACATTCCTGTAGTTAGGTAGGTCATCAAAGCGGGAATAGCCCAACTCCGATGTATTTTACTTGCTGCTTCGATAAAGAAGAAGAGCAATAGGGCTGCCGCAATATAATAACTAAAAGGGATTTCAAGATTTGGGGGCATGGTTAGAATTTTAGTAAATGTTGTGTAAGTGTTTCGAGGGTGAATTTATTGGTAATTTGACAGTTTTTTGATAATGCTGTGAGATTTTCTGGATCATGAAGACAGAGTTTCAATATATTAGCAATAGCTACATTACTTACTTCAGGTAATAGCCAACCATTCACACCATCCACCACTACCTCACCGCAATTACGAGAAGCAATAATTGGTAGTTGCCAAGCTTGTGCTTCGAGTTGAGTTAGTCCAAACCCATCGGAGAGAGTAGGAAAGAGAAAAACATCAGCCAGTTGATAATATTTAGCGGTTTCACTACGGTTGACACGACCTACCCAATGAACTTGAGGATGGTTTTCAAAGTATGACGGAATTTGAAGTTCTTTAGATCCCACAATCCAGAACTCAATTGGATATCCTTCCAGGGATTTTATAGATTCTAAAACAGATGCAATTCCTTTTCTTAAAATTACCTGCCCCAGAAATAACACACGCAATGGTCGTTTCTGAGAAAATGATTCTGGATAAGTGCGGATAAATTTATTAGCAATTTTTGGTGGAGTATATACCAAGGGAATGATATGAATCTTCTTGACTTCAATACCTGTTTTTTCTAAAAGTTGAGATGACCAATGTGAATTGACTACAATGGCATCGGCAAGGTTACATTCTTCTTGCCAGATTTGCCAATATTCACGAAGTGCAGGTTGCCAATTTTTATGATATTGGGGATGTTTTTCAGACTCTTGAATAACTATTTGTTCTTCCCACAAACCAGGATCAATTTGACCTAGAACTGTGTACCAGCCCTGTTTTTTAGCAAATTTAAATAATTCTAATGCAGCATAGCTATAAGAAAATAGAATGGGAGGAGTAGTGAATTTTTCAGTTAATTGTGTAAGCTTTTTAATAGCCTGTTGTTGAAACCAGTTATTACGGGCAATGATTGTTTCCCACCCAAAACGCTTTTGTAGTTTTTGACTGATTTCAAAACGAATAAGGAAACTATTAAAGGCGTGGACTTGTACCTTAGCTAAGGCAGGATGAAAGCGTTCTCTAAGTCCTGATTGAGTTAAAATTTTGAGAGGAGACACAGGAGTAACCCAAGCATCAGTAATCAGATGAGCTAATTTTTCATGCTGATGTAATGCTCTGGGAATTGCATAGTGTTCTCTTGCCCCTATTTGGCAGCAAATCCAATTCCTAGAATTTTTATTCATGACTTTGATGCTAATTTTCGGCTTAATTCCAGTGTATGAACCTGCACTGGATCACGCTGATTAGCGTAGCATGAAAGTAGATGAGGAATTTGCGATAATCCTTGGCTGATACCCTTCCATCTCCCTACACTAGCTGCATATCGCATTCTGTTAAACACCTGAACTATTCCCAAAGGCCAATAAGTAATTGGATAACGCAGATAAGCTAAAAGGGCTGTATTAGCAATATGTGCCGCGTTAACTGATGGATGATTGTGATGTTCTAATTGAGTATCGTGAAATACGCACAAGTTAAATGATTCTAGTATTTGCCAACCACAATCAAGAAGTTGTAACGCTACATCAGCTTCTTCCATGCCATAGGCATAGCGTAGAGGTAAATAGCCACGGGTTTGTAAAAAAGCTTCTCGACGCATGAGACAAGCACAGTTTTGGAAGCAGTTCACTTCTTTTATAAAATTATTTAGTTGTTTTGGAAATGTGCTAGGTCGTACCTCTTGAGCAGTAATTACTGAGGCTTGAGGATAAAGAGAAAAAAGCTCTGTCGCTATGGCAAAGTAATTTTTATCTAAAGGCCAAGAGTCATCATCAAAACCAGCAATAATAGGAAATTTGGCTTGCTTGATCAGTTTATTTCTACCTCCGCCAGGTCCTTGGGTTGTGTTGCTGCTGATCCAAGTTACGAGGGGATAATTTTGAGCGATAAGAAAAGGTTCTGTTTCGGAATCACCTGCGTCAATATGAATGATAATTTCTGACGGGAGGGGATCACAGGAAAGAATTTTTTGGAGACAGTTTTCTAGCTTATCAACTCTTTTATACGTTGGAATTAAAGCAGAAATGCTGACCATTTTTAGTATTTGCTAGTTATTTTGATTTGAGATTTGCAAATTTCAAGCTTCATTTATGAGTACCAATCAATTTATGCATTTTTCCTCTGATTATATAAACTATCTTCATAATAAAAATATCTAAGCATTTGAAGTGATATTTTTTGAATAGTTTTTTATTAAAAAATAGAACATCGTCATAATAGGGATGATTACAATTAATGACCCAGAAACCTGATTTGCTTATTCTATCAATTATGGCGATAACCTCTAACTCCAAAGAAGGATCTAGAAAGCTGTGAAATTCAACAGTCATCTGATCAATCAATTCAAGCTCCTTGAGAGGTATTTTTGAAAGTAGGTCTATTTCTCCACCTTCAATGTCAACTTTCAATAAGGATAAACTGCCTTCTATCTCTTTGAGTTTAAGATATTCATTCAACGACATACCTCTTACTTTAATTGTCTTTGTTGATCCAAATAGATTGGCAAGATTTGAGTAAAGGCTGCTTGCTTCTGAATTTTCGGATATCGTGAAATCAACTTCACCATTACAGTTAGTTATAGCTAACCTATCTACAGAATCAAGAAAGTATGAATCATTGGGATTAAGAGTTGCATTTGGTTCTACGGGAAATACAGTGCATTCAAACCTTTTCTTAACTTCAGAAGAGAAATCACATAGATTAGCGCCTAGATCAACTACCACGGAATTGCTATCTATTGGTATATTCCAAAAGGAATGCCCCCTAAATGAAGAAAAATGGTATATCTTTTCAAGATAATTTAGTGTTGATTTAAACAGGGTTTTCATTTTTTGAAAGTTATTGAGAATTAATGATTCTTTTAAATTTAGATTTTGCTTTGTTGGTTAAAAGCTCAAACTCTTCACAAAATAGCTGAAATATGGATTTTATTTTTCCACTAATATTATCGCCCATTAGCTTTTGGTAATGTAATAACCTAAATGTAGTAAAAGGCTTGCTGAAAGATTTTCTTTTATGAATAAATGGCTTGTTTCCACAAAAATGAATAATAGTTGTTTTGTCGACGTTTTGGGGTGTTTTGTAAATAGAACAAGGGTATTGTTCTTCTAATGTACTCTTAGAATGATCTGCTGTCACTACCTGGATATCAACAACTTTATATTTGAGGAGACCTGCTTGGTTGGCGGAAAAAACCATATAGTTAACAATACCCTGATCCCAAAACTTAAATAACTCTGGATATTTATCTGCCAAAGCCTCTAATCTCAAATATTCTTGTAAATCAAAGCAGTTTCGTTTAGCAGCAAAAGCACCTGCACAAAAATAAGGTTGATTCTGCCACTCGAAGGTAGGATCAATTTCTAAGAGGGTATCAACATTGAAAAACCATCGAGAAACCTCATGTTTAGGTAGACAGCCATACAAAGGAGGACGCATCACTACAAAATCTGTAGTAGTTAAGTCAAATTTTTCCAGTAAGTTTCCCCAAACAATTGCGTCACTATCCAAATAGAGAAAATGCTCAAATGGTCCTTCCCAAATAGCAGCCAGTTTAGCACGACTAGATCCAGGACATCGCCTACGGAGTTCTGGATTAGATAGTTGAGATAAATAAAGAGGCTGAACACCATAGAGATTTTCAAGTTCTTGGATAGAAAAATCTCCATCAACGATAACACAAATAGGGACATCTCCGAGGAAATGGCGAATACTAGCACAGGTTGCTTTAACGAGAAAATAATCTCCTTTCCAACAGGCTGTAACAATACCAAAGTTAGTGGTCATAAACTAATACCAATTTACAGCACATTTGATTATAGAGGGGTATACAAGGGAGGGCAAGATGCCCATATCACAAGAGTTTCAGTATTAAGATTTATACCTCATTTACCTGGAATCTGCTGTATGTATGCAAGGTATTTATTCAGGAAAAGAATCACTTCGCGATCGCGTCCAAACAATATCACTTCTAACAACTTTAGCAGGATTGCCAGCTGCAACTGAATTTGGTTCAACAGACTTAGTAACTACGGAACCTGCACCAATGATCGAACCGTCTCCAATGGTTACTCCTTTAAGAATTAAACATTTTGCTCCTAGCCATACATGATTACCAATTTCTATATTGGCTGCGGGATTGATTCTACATTTTTTTTCTTGATCAAAGATAGCATGAGAGTCACTGCATCTAATATCTACCTCATAGGAAACTAAACAATCTTTACCTATAATAATTTTTTTACCTTCAGCTACAGCTATGGCTACTTTTTCTATAGATGTAAATTCTCCTATTTCGATAAGCCCATCACTATTTTCCATCCATAAAACAGAGCCTTGACCTATAAATACACTTCTCCCTATCTTTAATTTTAAATTATCACCTTGCAAAAATATTTTAACTCCTTCCAGATAACATCCAACATCAATTGAAATTAAGTTATTATTACCAACAACTTGCAGTGAACATTTTTTTAAAATAGCCCCTGCTGTATCTAATATATTATTATTGCCTTTTAAGTTGAAAGAATTACCACGACTTAATAATTTAGCATAGAGTATCCTCAAAAATTTAGAGTTACGAAGTCTATCTTTGACATTTTGAAGTTTCATGTCAAACAGTTACTTTTTTCAGAATTTGTGTAGCAATTTCTGCAAATTGAAGAGAATTAAAACATTGAAATTCATCTGATTTAATGAAAGCCTGACCCGCTTGACGCATATCTAGCCATGCTGCTTCAGGACAAGTGATTAAATATTTTAATAAATCAGGATAATTATCAAAATTTCTAGCGTCAACGAATGCATCACTAGGCACATAATCGGTAATGCGGTCATCTCCTAAATAGACAGGAACAGAGCCAGCAAACATGGCATCAAAAATCTTTTCACTGATGTAGCCACGTCTGCCCTTAAAATTCTCAAAGCTTAACACAAATCGGTACTGCTCGCATAAATCCCATTTAGAAATAGTGGGTATTCCTCGCCAAGAGTTATAGGAACGATTTTCATAAAGTGGACACCAAGAAATTTGTTCTCCATTCCACCCTCGTCCGTAAATATCCAGAAAATTAAGAGATATTAACTCAGCAATCCGGGCTAATTTTCTTCGCTCAGAGTAGAGTTCACCTGATAAGGCTTCGCTAAACATAGATAAAGAACAGTGCCAACCTGCCAAAAACTTTCCTAATCCGGGGATACCAGAAAAACCGACCTGACGCATTCCAAAAAATCCTGCTACTCGGTTGCTGTTAATAAGCAACAAGCCTTTCCTTTCTGAGTAAGATAGATTAGTCTGTGGTTGTCGCAGTTGATTGGGTAAATGGTAATGAAAATGGCGCTCTTTCTGTTTAATAGTTTCTATATATTCATAACTTAAAACTGCGTCGAAATCTTGAGTATTGGCATTATTAAAGGCGTGAATTGCTAAAAATGGACTTTCTAGAATTTGCAGAACTATAGGGGTTTTGGGTTGTAATTGAGCGCGAATACGTGTAAATTCTTGACGAGATGGGGGAAGGTCTAAAAACCAAAATATATCTGCTGTCTCTAAAGGTGCTTGATCCCAGGTATCGAGTTGAAATCCAATTTTTGCAGCCTGTTGTTTCCATAGAGAAAAGGCTTCTTGATAAACTGATGCGAAAGATGTGCCATCTGAAAATAATTTATTTTCACACCAATCTTGAAATGTGGGGCGGATAAGTACCCGTTTCATGGGCTAATAAGCTCCTGATAAAGATTGATATAGCGATTAGCCATGATATCATCCGTAAATTCTCGCTCAACTCGCTGACGGGCTGCTTTTCCTAGATGCGATCGCTCTTGGGGATGTTGTAGCATCCAGTGGAGTCCTTCATAAAGAGATTCAATCGAACCAATGTCATCTGCTAACCAACCTGTTTCCCCATGAATAACCAGATCAGGAATTCCCCCTGTGCGAAATGCTAATACTGGTGTACCACAGGCCATTGATTCGAGAGCAGTTAAACCAAAAGATTCAATTTGACTAGGCATAACAAAGATATCAGCAGCTGAGTAGGCAAGACTTTGAAGTTGGGGAGAAGACAAATGCCCTAAAATTACGGTGGTAATTTGACTGTTTAATTCGGGAATTTGACCCGAACCAAATAGAATCAGCGTGATAGAGTGGTGTTTAGATAACTGGGCAATTGCTTCTAGTAGGATAGGCAAATTCTTGTTTTTGTCAGACAGATCGGCACAAGCAAAGGCGATCGCCAAATCATCAGGATTGACTCGTAAAGCAGCTTTGGCAATGGATCGATCAATAGGTTGATAATCTTTGATATCAATTCCTAGGGGAATTGTGCGGATAGAACGAGCGTATTTACCCAGTTGTGATTTTTGAGCTTGTAGGGTTGTCCAAGTGCTGTTACCGACAAAATGAAGATTTAGATGTTGATAAAGTTTGGCTTTGAGTGCAAAGTTTTTCGATGCTTGATCGTGTTTACCTGAGTTTTTCAAATTAGGACAATCACAGCAATGAGTGGCGAATTTTTCGCAATCTAGCGCATGATGACACCCACCAGTTATGGGGTTCATGTCATGGAGTGACCAGACAATAGGAATATCGGGAGGAATAGAATCAAAAAAGCTAGGTTGATCTATCCAGCGAGAAATCCAATGTAAGTTAATAATTTCTGGGAGTTTACCAAAGTCTTTAAGTTGGGTTTTATAAATCCATTGGGGATTTGTGAACAAACTTCTATCGTTAACTGAGCGATTCCATTCTTTGCTAATGGTAATGGAATCTAGATCACGCCAAGGTAGTGATGAGTTACGGCGATCGCTTATGCTGTGAGGGAGAGAAGTTGAGCCTTTACGGAAGAGTAGTTCGCTAGATATACTTTTTTCCAGTAGGGCTTTGTGTAGTCTTTGAGCAGCAATACCAGATCCGCCTGATAGTTCTGTAGAAAAGTGTTTGATGGTACAAGAACTGCTCATAACAATCTATATAGATTAAATACTTTATTTAATTAGACTTTGAAGACTCTCCACAAACTGGTTCTGTATAATAGAAGGATTAAACTCAGTTTGAGCAGCAATTCTACTCTGTTTAGCATAGTATTCTTGCTGTTCTGGGAAGCCCTTGATTTTTTCTAGAGCAGAAACTAGAACTTGAGGATTTTCATCGGTTATACAAAGAGCGCGATCGCCTTCGCTCCCCCAGCGAATAGCCGAACAATAATTGGGTCCCCAAATCACTAAAGGTTTACCAAATTGAGCATATTCAGGCAACTTAGATGGAAAACTGGTTTCCATACGTCGCCGCAAAGCAGGATCAAAACTCATGGTTACTAAAAACACATCAGCCGAAGCTAACCAATGATTTAATTCCTCTCTAGGGGCAAAGTCTAACCATAAATTGCGATCGCGCATTTCTGAACGAAAATCTGCTGACCAATTTGGGTTAGATCCGCGAACTTGTACTTGAATCTTAGCATTATCTTTTGTCACCTCAAGTAATTGAGCTAAAATTGGTCCATACTCGTGGAGATTTCCAAAATAAACCACCTGTAATGGAGATGATATTTGATCATTTTCAGGCTGATATTGTGTAATTATTTCCTCCTTGAGTAAAGCAGGTATGGGATAAAGAACTGTACTATTGGAATGTGAACCCAAAGCATTCTTCATACCCTCTGAAACACACAGAGCTAAATTAGATTGCTGGTAAAGTTGCTCAAAACGTCGCTCTAATAGCTGACGGAAAGGTTTATGTAAAGTAGGAATATCTGGCCACCAATCATGAAAAATTGTTACTAAAGGTAATTGATAATGGTGAGCAAATCTCTGTGCAGCCCAGCAACCATCACCATGAGAAATAGTCAGAACTATGGTTTTGTCGCCAGTTTGAGAATTAAACACCCGTTGATGGGAATTGAGTAGTGTATTGTCCCACACCATCCCCTGATCTATAACTTGGAAATCATGACCCCAAGGATGGAAGCGAGTATATTCTAGCCTTTTAATTAACTTTGTTTGCCATCTATCAGTTTTAATTTCATAGGGATTCGGTACGATATCAACATCCCAGCCAGTAGCTTGATTTAAATGCCGATATAGTAAAATTTGCCCAGCACTGGTGGGTTGAGGAGAAATAGAAGAAATTACAATAATTTTGCGCTTGTTCACATCGTTATGCTGAGTAAATTCAATCTTGAAGATTTTTAGTATTGCATTCTTGGCAAACATTAGTAACACGCTCAACAAACAGATGATGTATTTGCTCTGCGTTCAGCACAGTCTCAGCCACTCGACGAGATCCTTCACAGGCTGAAGACCAAGCCATCGAATTTGATGCTGTTTCGCTGATAACTTTGAGCAATACCTCTGGATCGTCGTGAATAACCGGAATCCCTGACTGATACTTTTTGGCAAAGCCACAGGCTGTTGAATATTCTGGAGTCCAAACAAACACTGGTTTAGCATAGGGGACATAATCTAACCATTTGGTGGTAAAACTCGTCCGCATAAAAATTTCTTCTGACTTTTCAAAACTCATCACAGTTAAAAACGCATCAGCCTGTTTGAGTTCATCTTTTAATTCATCGAATGGTTTAAAGCCTTGATAAATTCCTGCTTCGGTCATCTCCTGTAGTTTTTCGGGTGTCCAATCATTTCCCGCAGCAAAAATCTGGAGATGAATATGTTGATGTTTCTGCACCGATTCAGCTAGGCGCAACAACATACGACCGTAAGCACCATAACAATTACCAGCATAAATAATTTTAACTTTATCTTGCGAATTTGCTCTTTGCTCTATGGAAACCTGAACATCAAAATCACCAACGGGATAAAGAACATTTCCTTGATCATCAACTCCAAACCATTCTTTCATACCTTCACTGGTATAAAATACCTGATTGGCTAACTCATTAACTTGATGGTAACGTTGGATGAGCCAAGATGTGATCACAGGATAAGGACGCGCTGACAAAGGAACAAATTGAGATAGACAAAACAAATCTTGGAAATTAACAATCAGTGGAACCTTAAGTTGGTGCGCCAACTGAAATGCTAATCCCAGATGCCAATCATCTACTACAGATACAATTACATCTGGCTTAAAGTCATCAGCAAATTTTAACAATGAACCAGGAATATTAATCCAGTTCAGTAGGTATTCTAAGTTATATATCAATCGACATAATCGAGTGCGTCTGAGCCTTTCAATTAATCGATTTCTACGAATCGAAAGCTGCTGTTTAATAGGTAATTTAACAAAATTTGTACTAGCAACAGCCACCTCAAAGTCTTTTTTTATAATCAGGTGACGATACATAGCAAAGCGTCCCCCAGAAGTTGTATCAGGAATCACTGCTGAAATATACAATATTTTATAAGTCATGTCGCTGATAGCCTACACCAATCTGGTTGTTCACTGGCAAAAATAGCAATTTCTTCTAGCACTTTTTCTATCCCAATTTGAGGTGTCCATCCCCAAACTTTCTCAGATAAACTCGCATCTAACACCATCCAAGGAATATCAAATGTCCGCTCAATATTAGTTTCCAGAACTTCATTACTACCAAACTTGTCTGCACACCATTGGGTTAACTGTCGCAAGGACATACTGTTCTTAACTCCACCACTGACATTAACCACCCTGGGTTTATTTGTATTTAATGGTTCAGCAAACTGTTTTTGTAGCAAATTAATTAAATCTTGTGGATGTAAACAATCCCGAACTTGATAACCTTTTCCGCCAAAGCCAATATATTTTAAGGATCGCTGTTCTCGAAAGCTATGAATCCAAAAAGCAAAAATACCTTGTCCTGGATGGCCGAACTGTCCCGCTCCCGCCATCACCCCACAGCGATTAATCCAAACGGGAAATTCAAAGGTTGCACCGTATTCTAAAGCTAAATGCTCTGAAGCTACCTTTGTACTGCCATACAATGATACTGGCGGATTGGTAGAGTAGTTTTCAGCTACCCCCATTGTGGAAATACCTACGGGAAAAATTTGTTCAGGAACGGGATAAAATGCTCCATTAGCTTCAGCAACTTGTAATTTACTTAATCCGGGTATGGAATAAACTCGGCTGGTAGACAGCAGAATAAACCCAGCTTGATACCGTTTACAATATTCTAAAAGGTTAATTGTTCCGAGTAGATTATGTTGTACTAACTGTAAACTGCTGGTTTTACCATCTACTCCTGCTAAGACACTAGGGTTAGCCGCAGCATCAATTACCCAATCAGCAGAAGGTAAAGCATCTACGTCACTGCTATGGCGAATATCGCTATGAATTACCTCAATTCCTCGTTGCTGTAAGGTTGCTTTATTCAACCAACTCCCTGATCGGGAGAAATTATCAATGCCAACAATTTGATATTCTGGAAAATATTCTTGTAATGCTTTGGCTAAGGTAGAACCGACAAAACCACAAATTCCTGTAATTAAAATTCGCATAACAATTTGGTGAAAAGTAATACCTTATTAGGCTATATTTAAACTATTTTTAGATAAAAATTTAGTATGATGGATATACAAGTAGGATATTCTAAAATAGTTTTGCAGTGGTTAGTGAAATACCCATCGGCAAAACTAGTTCAAAAATAGGTTCAAATTATCCATTAATTTCAGCCGTTTGTAATCCAATTTGGAATAGATAAATACTGGAATGATGGGGTTTGCAATGATGCTATATTCCAATAATTTTTACGTAGAAAAATGAGATTTAAGCCAGGTTTCAAGTTCATGAGGTTCAAGATTCATGTCAGCAACTTCGCTGCTACCTGAAGGAATCGCCTTTAATCTCGAAAAACAATTTCCTAACTGTCGCGCCATTATGAAGTAACAAGGAACAGTTGCGGAAAAAGCAATTTCTGCTATGGGTATCCTGCACCGAGCATACATCATATTTATCAATCCAGCACCATGAGGACCTGCGATCGCTTCTGCATTAGAAAATAATTGTACTTGTTCTGCAAGAGAGAGTTGCTCGCAAATCAAGATTTGAAAACCAAATTCATTTAATAGAGGCTCTAAAAGTTTTTCGTTTACGACTCTTCGAGCTTTAGCTTTTTGTCGTGATATGTAAATTCTCTTCTGTCCGACTTCAGAAACTTTTATATTAAAAAATGTTGCCAGTCTTTGCGCTACTGACTTTAAGGCAGAGCCAGACCCCAATCCAGTGTGTCCCATAGGACTCGCAAACCAAAGTTGCTCTATCTTCGTATTTACACTGTTAGGCTGTAATTCTAGCCTATCCTGGCCAATTCCATAGGCACGGAGTGAATCTAACTGATAGGCGTAAGGCGTTTCCTGAATTAGAAACTTTGTATTTAGTGGTAAGTGCGGCAAAGCAAATTCAAGTCGAGGCAAAACATCATGAAACCAGTGATAAAATGTTTCTCCCCACAAACAGAGTAAAGAATAAACATTACCTGTTATCATCTGCCGCAACCGTGGAAATCTCCGGCGATAAGCAGGATGCTCTAGTAGGTAAGGTAAATACCAATTGCCTTCATAACAAATTTGACCATCTGGTAGTTGAACTAACCCAACACCATCTTTGACTGTAGCATTTTCAATTGCAACTAGAGACTGAGGACGAGATAAAACATCACGATGAAATTTAAAGTGTGATTCTGCAATTTCGTCCCCAAAGATATGAGGCTCGACTTCACTTAGGACTGCTGCATAAGTTTCAATCACTGGTAAATTACGCTCTTTTGCCCAAGTAGCAATATCCATACATATCGGAGGTTTTGCACTGTAATAAAGCTGCCGCAAGAATGTATTGATAACATTTTTGTTCATAAGTTTGTATAAATATCTTTTAAAATAGCTAAATATGAGCATTCAATCGCTGTTGCCAAGACATCATAATCTGCCCAATAGTTTCTTCTAGAGAGATGGTAATATCCCAGTTTGGGTAATGTTGCCGCATTTTGCTCAAATCTGAGTAATAGCAAATATGGTCTCCTATACGGTTTTCTGGCACATAGACATACCTCATTTCTTTATCACTATATTTTTGCGCCAGTTTAAACGCCTCTAAAATTGAGCAACTATTGGATTTACCGCCTCCTAGGTTATACACTTCTGCTATTCGCGGATTTGCAATAAACGCCTCAATAAATCGAGCTACATCTAGTGAATGGATATTATCTCTAACTTGCTTACCTTTATAACCAAAAATCTTATACTCCCTACCTTCTAAGTTTGCCTTTACTAAATAACTTAAAAAACCATGCAATTCAACCCCTGAGTGATTAGGACCAGTTAAACATCCTCCTCGCAAACAGCAGGTTGGCATATTAAAATAGCGTCCGTATTCTTGCACCATCACATCAGCAGCTACTTTAGACGCACCAAACAGAGAATGTTTGGATTGGTCAATACTAAAGGTTTCTGGAATCCCCTCCTGATATGTGGGATCATCATAATCCCATCGAGTATCCAGTTCTTTGAGCTTAATGGTGTTGGGGCGATCACCATACACTTTATTAGTGGACATATGGACAAAGGGCGATTCGGGGCAAAATTGCCGTGCTGCTTCTAGTAGGTTCAGTGTTCCCATAGCATTGGTATCAAAATCATCAAAAGGAATGGCTGCTGCGCGGTCATGACTGGGCTGTGCTGCGGTATGAACAATCGCATCTGGTTGAATACTTTCAATTAAATTAAGAACACCTGGGCGATCGCGGATATCCAACTCATGATGCACAAAACCTTTAATCTTGGATTGTAGTCGCTGTTGATTCCAGCGAGTATCCCCTTGATCACCAAAAAATACTGCCCTTTGATTGTTATCAACGCCGTGAATCAGCCAACCTTGATTCGCAAAATAAATACAAACTTCAGAACCAATTAGCCCTGATGACCCTGTTACTAAAAGTTTTTGCATAATATTGATATTAAACTAGAGAATTATAAATAGATACAGTTTGCTGTACTGTTTTATCCCAGCTAAACTTTTTGATCTCCTGTACTCCCCTTGTAATGACATTCTGTCTAAACATTATAAATCTATTGGGTATTTGTGAACAAACTTCTATCGTTAACTGAGCGATTCCATTCTTTGCTAATGGTAATGGAATCTAGATCACGCCAAGGTAGTGAAGAGTAACGGTGATCGCCTATACTATGACTAAGATTAGCTGTCTTTGCGGAATAATATTTCACTAGAAATACTTTTTTGCAGTAAGGCTTTGTGTAGTCTTTGAGCATTCTGAACACGCCTAGAACTTGCTTTAAATCTAGATATATATATTTTGGAATGAATGGTACTGAATTCTTGAATATCAAAAAATCTTCTTAATCTTTGTCCTACTGCTTTTAATGCAGTAGTTGAAGCAAAACCTGGAGTCCCTAACGGATTTACAAACCAAAGTCGCTCTATTATAGTATTCATATGAGTCGGTTGAAATTCTAATCTATCTTCACTGATACCATAAGCAAGAAGAGAATCTAATTGATAGTTTTTTGGTTTTTCATGAATTAGAAATTTAGTGCTATCAGGTAAATATGGTATAACAAAGTTCTTTAACTAGGCGATGGAAAGAGTATATTAATTTCAATTATTATTCAATTAGCATAGTTTTTGAAATTACATTTTTACTTAAAATAAAATCTGGGGAGTTTGCTTGATTATATTCATATAAGGTAGTTTCACAAGCCTTAAAAATATCACTTAGATTACTGCCACCTAAATTTTTATTCTCAATCAATATTGTGTTATTTTTGACCAAACTATCCTGTTTGCGATTACTTATATATTTTAAAAAATCCCTAACAATACGCAATGGTCTTTTCATGATTTCTTGTAAAATCTCCAATAGTGGCCTTTCTCTCAGCGTAGTTTCATAGGAATATTCGGGATTGTAAAATAAGTAATATCTTCTATGATCTTCTTCTTGCTTTCTTCGACGATTGGAAAGTTTGTCTATTTTCCTAAGATTACTTTGTGGATTATCAATTCTAATTACCATTAATGCTGTATACCAAGCAATACAAACATTTAGATGAGTAATTCTAAGTGTAAATTCGATGTCTATACCTATAACTCCTGTAAAGAAAAGACCTGTTAAAGGTAATGAGCTTTTTCTAATCATTAATGATAACCCACCGTATGCAAAGCTTACCTTAGTTTGTAGCCACTTTCTATATTCATCTTCATACCACTTTAAAATCGTAATTGAATGAGGATTTTCAATTCCCATACTGGACATATTTCCACTTATTACATCTACTTCGGGATGCTCAAGCATAAATTTTTTACATTCTTGAATAGCAGGATAGTAAAAAACATCATCATCGGTAATAATTTTAATTAATTCTCCCTTTGCCATTAATAAACATTTATTATAGCCATGGGCTTCACCTTTATCTAGTTCAGAAATAAATTGATGAATTTTTCCTTGTTGATACAATTCTGTTAAATACTCTACTGTACCATCTGTACTTGCTCCATCAGTTACTATTATTTCCTCGTCTTCTTTGACATTTTCTAATAATCGTTTCATAGCTTCCTTTAAATAAGGAAGTTTATTGTAGGTTGTGATTACGTAAGAAAGGGTAATTTTATTCATCTTTTGAGCGCTTATAACTTGGATAAAATAATAAACTAATCTTGAACATTAGTAAGGATATACAGAATTATAGTAACTGATTGTTTCTTTAATTCCTACTTTTAAATCAGTAAACTGGAAATCAGGAAAAACCTTACGAAATCTAGTATCATTCATGACTTTACGAGGCGCACCATCTGGCATATTTCTATTCCAAATAATTTGTCCTTCAAATCCAGACTCATTAACTATAATATCTACTAATTCTCGAATACTTAAACCAAAATTTTGAGCAATATTCAGAGGTTCAGCAAATCCATAATTGTTAATTCTTTCTATTACTTTAGCAAAAATAGCGGCACAATCTTTAACATATAACCACTCTCTAATTGCTATACCACTTCCCCACACTTCTAAATTTGCCTGGTTCTCTTTTTGAGCTTTAACGATTTTACTTATTAATGCATTAAGCGCATGAGCTTTATTTGGATCAGTTGAATCATAAGATCCATACATATTAGGAACTAGCAAATTAATAGAACGTAGCTCATACTGCATTGCATAACATTCACTCAAAATAACCCCCATCCTCCGAACGTTACCATAAGCAGTAACAGATTGATGAACTTTGCCTTGCCAAAAATCAGCTTCATTGTAGCTTTCTAAATTCCCTGGATAAGCACAGTTAGCTATGGGATTCAAAATTACTGCTTGGGGAACAATCTCTTGGGTAGATTTATAAAGATTTAATAGCATTCTCAAGTTAATATCGGCTACATCGGCAGCTTCTTTAGTTACATAGTTTAAACTCCCAACTTTAGCAGCACAATTGATAATAACATCAGGTTGAATTTTAGATAAAAATTCACAAGTTAGGGAGTAGTTAGTTAAATCAAAACCATCTTTTTTAGAAAAGCTAAAAACTCTGTGGTGATTCTGTTGAAGAGTGTCAACTATGTTTTTACCAAAAAAACCATTTCCACCTAATACTAGTATTATCATACATTTCCTTAATAAATTTCTGAATCAGATTGTACTAAGTCCCAGTTTAAAAAATCATACAAATAATTATAATCTGGATTAATGACTTTAATACAGAAGTATCTTTCTTGCTCTAATTTTTGAAATTTTAAATCATTTAATAATTTATATAGTAAAGTATGCGGCATTGCCCATAGTGTTATTGTTTTTGCTTCTTTACTTTGAAATTCAATAATAGACTTTTCTAATAAAGCTATGAGATTGTTTACTCGATCATCTTGATAATTAATTGCCACAATATCACCATATTTATGTCCTGTTACTGGATCTTGAAAGATTTTGATAATTGTCCAATTACTTTCATCTATAAATATCTTTTCATATTGATAATCTGGATGTGATTCAAATCTCCAATAGATTATTTCTGGAGAATATAAAAAACTATACAGATAATTATTGTTATCTATTTGCAAATTTTTGGCTAAAGAACTTAATTTTAATTGTGATTGATAGTCATTTATGTCTAAGCACAGAGAATCTATTTTGGCTAGAGTCTTACAACCAATAACTTTTTCACTAACTTGTTTACCATTAAAATTGGCTAATACACATAAAATATCAATATCATTACAATACCTAAAAGTTTCCTGATATAGTTGTTTGAATACTCCTTGTCCTCTCCATTGAGATTTTATTAGCAAATCTATTGGTTGTCCAACTTTAATTCCATTCTTTAAAAACCTTCTTTGTAACCCAAACATTCCTATTAGTTCATCGTTTATAAAAGCACATATTAGAATCGTAAGGTGATAAGAATTAAAATATTGCCATAGAAAATAATCTTTACCTTTTTTGCGAAGATATTGAGAATTCATTAGAGTTACTAATTGTTCTATATCATTTTCTTCAGCTTTCCTAAAAGTTAAATCATCATTACCAGCCATTTTTAATATTCCTAATTATAGTTCTAACTTCTTGCTCTAAGATATTTTCATGTATAGGTAGAGAAACTTGAAAATCATTAAATTTTTCTTGGTTCATTAAACCAGGAATTATACCACCAAATACTGAATTGTGATCTATCCTTAAATGAACAACAGATGCGGGAATATCAAACTCCTTCAATTTTCTAATAAAATTTTCCCTACCTTCCACTAAAATAGTAAATAACCAATAAGCACTTTCTCTATCCTCCTGATGATCTAAAAGTTCTAGTCCTGGAACATTTTTAAGTTCATTTCTGTAAATAGCAGCTATTTCCCTACGCCTTTGTAACCCAAGTAAAAAATCCTCAAGATTACCTAAACCAATAGCAGCCGCTAGATCATTCATGTGGTATTTATACCCTAATTCACTAATATCATACTCTCGCTCTCCCAAAATAGAAGGTTTACTATTTGCTCTATCAATACCAAACCATCTTCTAGTTTTAGTTTGATGATAATTTTCATGATTTATACAACATAATGCACCTCCATCTCCTGTTGTTAGATGTTTAATAGCTTGAAATGAGAAAGCAGTAAAATCAGATATTGAACCTATTGGCTTACCTTTGTATGTCGCTCCTAAAGCATGAGCAGCATCCTCAATAACCATTAAATTATGTTCTTTGGCTATAGCATTAATTTCGTCCATATCACAGGGATAGCCACCCCAATGTACTGGAATAATAGCTTTAGTTTTATCTGTAATTTTCTCTCTAATGGAATTAGGATCAATATTACCTGTTTTGTACTGAATGTCAGCAAATATAGGTTTAGCATACTGCATTAAAATTGCTAATCCAGTTGCTACAAAGGTTTGTGCTGGTAAAATAACTTCATCATTAGGTTGCACTCCCGCAATTGCCAAAGCTAAATGTAGTGCAGAAGTTCCACTATTTAACGCTACAGGGTTTTTTAATCCCAGATGGTCAGTAAGAGATTTTTCAAATTCTTTGACTAGGGACCCTTCACTTAACCAACCTGATTGTAATACTTGATTGACTAATGCGATCGCTTTTTGTGAAATGTGAGTATTAAAAAATTCCATAAGTTATTTGATAGATAATAATTTATTTTCTTTAAGATAGTTGATAGGTTTTTCTATTATTAGCCAAGACAACAAAGCAATAACATAAGTTGTAATTATATTTACTAAGATGTAAATATATATATTACTCATGATTTTTATCTGAAGGGATTGAAAAAAACTAAATACTGGAAAATGATATAGATATAAACCATAACTTATTTTTCCTAAATGATTAAGTATAGGCAATCTCAGAACAGTGTTTATTATAGTCTTAGTTGATATAATGTAACTTATTAAAAATGCAAAAAAAGTTGAAATTACAGAGATAGTCAACAAATTCACTGGCAATCTTCCCCATGAGTAAGGACTCCAGTAATTATTTATACCTGTTTTGGCAATAATTACTATTAATATAGTTAATGTAAATAACATTCACTTTAATTGGGTATTATTTTGAGTTTCTTGAGATTGAAGAATATTTTTTTTCTTGGTTACTATCGCTAAAATCGCCCCAATAGTTAATGAATCTATTGCTGTAGGAGACATAGCAAATAATAAATTAGGATTATCAGGGAATACAATGAAGAAGAATATCCTGAACAAAAATGAGGATATTATAACAACTACAGAGCAAATTAATAAATATTTTTCCTTTAAATAGAAAATCAATAAAGGATAAACCAAGTAAAATTGAGTGTCTACCGCTAATGTCCAAGTATGATTCATAAAGGCAGGAAAATTAACTGACCATTGATTCCAACCTAAAATGTTATTTTGTAAATGAATTAAATATAAAGGGAAATCACGAATACTTTGTCTTTGTATTAAAGCTACTATTAATGCTAATAAAAGTGTAATGTAGTAGATAGGTAAAATTCTTATTGATCTCCTGATATAGAACCGAGAAAAATAATTAGGTTTATCTTTACTATCTATTAAAATAGTTGTAATCAAAAAACCAGAAAGAACAAAAAACAAATATACTCCTGACCATCCTAAACTAAATCCTGGAATATGTAAATGAAAGAACATGACTCCAAATGCTGCTATTGCTCTAAGTCCATCTAATTCAGGAATATATTTTAACGATATATTTTTAGCAGTCATAATTTTTTATATAGCCTCTTGTAAAAATTCAGTTTTCCACTCTAATTGTGGCCTTACTACACCTGGAATATTTCTACCCCATTCTGCCCTCACACTACCAGCTTCTCCTGTATCTACAACTTGAAAACATACACTGTCATATTCTAAAACATGAATTTCATAAACAGGATGACGGGTACTAACTTCAGCTACAACTTTTACCTGTCCTTCTGCTAACAAGTTGCCCGGAACAACACAATGAGATTTATAAATTCCTATGGGTTTAGACTTATTACCCCATTCTGGATCTTGAAAATCTGCTGATACAAATAACATTACACCTTGATCATTAAAAAAACTAAACCCGCATAATAACTGAGCATCAGATTTTAAATTCCAATATTCCATTTCCAGTATTACTGGATAACGAATATCAACTGTTTCGGTGACAACTCCCTCAGAAATTACTCTTACTGCTTTTAATCTAGCCACAGAATCTCCAGGAGCATTTTTAGGATTTGTCCAATGTCTTTCTGCGGAAGTTCCTAAATCAGATTGTAAATATTTACCACTAACTTCATATATATCTCCATCTATTTTTAATTTACCTGTATCTAACCATAAAGCTCTATTACATAATCTAGTAACTGCTGTCATATTATGACTAACAAACAAAACTGTTCTACCTTCTTTCTCTGCTACATCCTCCATCTTCCCCAAACACTTCTTCTGAAACTGTGCATCCCCCACCGCCAACACCTCATCCACAATCAAAATCTCCGGCTCCAAATGCGCCGCCACCGCAAACGCTAATCGCACATACATCCCGGAAGAATACCGCTTCACTGGTGTATCTAAAAACTTCTCCACCTCCGCAAACGCAACTATCTCATCAAACTTCTGCTTAATCTCATCCTTACCCATCCCCAAAATCGCCCCATTCAGAAATATATTCTCTCGTCCTGTTAATTCTGGATGAAACCCCGTACCCACCTCCAATAAACTCGCAACTCTTCCCTTAATTTTGATGCTTCCTGTAGTGGGTTCAGTAATGCGACTTAAAATCTTCAATAGAGTTGATTTACCCGCACCATTACGGCCAATAATCCCAACCCTATCACCTTGCTTAATCTCAAAAGATACATCTTTCAAAGCCCAAAATTCCTCAAAAGCAGGATTTGCAACTCTTGCTTTAGGATTAATCAGACTACTAAGAGACTTAACTTTATTAGCGATCACATCGCGCAGTGCAGTATACCTCTCCTGCTGTTGATGGCCAATAATGTATTTTTTACCCAGATTCTCAACGCGAATAACTGTATCAGACATTTTCAATCTTAATAACAAATTAGTTTTTAATATTACTTTTTCTATGTGGTAGGAAATTATATTATCCCAGACTAGATCAGGCTAACTGCTGCTGATTTATCCAATCTAAAAAATTTGTTTCGTAGAGAGATGAATCAGACATAAAATCTTCCCAAGCCAATACTATTTAAGTATATCAGCCCTTCTAAATCACATCAGCAAACTTTCTTTCCATCTTGCGGAAATACCAAATACCACTAATTAAGAGTAAAGCTACTAATCCCAAAGATAGCAAAAACCCTGGTAAATATAAATGCGAATCTCCCCCCAATATTGCCCACCGGAAACCATCAATTACCCCGACAATTGGATTTAATGAGTAAAGAAATCTCCATTCTTCAGGAACAACACTACTACTAAATCCTACCGGGGAAATATATAACCCAAACTGCACAATAAACGGGACAATAAACCTAAAATCTCGGTATTGCACATTCAAAGAAGCTAACCATAATCCCGCCCCTATGGAAGCAGCAAAGGCGATCGCAATGAATAAGGGCAAAGTGACAATTCTCCAGCTAGGAACAAAGTTATACCATGCCATTAAAGCCAACAAAATCATGCCGGAAATCATAAAGTCTACAAAGCTGACTACCACAGCACTTGTCGGGACGATCAGCCGGGGAAAATAGACCTTGGAAATTAAATTAGCATTGCCGATTAAACTATTGCTGCACTCTGAAAGGGAATTAGCGAAAAACTGCCAAGGCAACATCGCTGAAAATACGAGAATGGGATAAGGCGCACCCTCCGATGGTAAATTTGCTATCCGACCAAATATGACTGTAAACACTACCATCGTCAGAAATGGCCGAATTAATGCCCAAACAATACCAATTGCTGTTTGCTTATATCTGACTAAAATGTCACGCCAAGCCAGAAAATAAAATAGTTCTCTATAGCGCCATAAATCTTGCCAATACTGTTGCTCTGTGCATCCAGCTTCAATTACTAACTCTTTCTGGGGAGAATTTTTCTGACTATTCATAGGCAATAAAAAGAATTGAGGGTATGACTACTTAGCTGTTTGGCATTCATCCGGGTAAACTCGCCCACAGAAGGATTACCATGAGGATCAATTACTCCTGTTACCTGCTGCCATAGTTCCCTGGGCGCTAAGGAAATGTTATATGTGCCATCATCAGACTGACGCATATAATACCAGTTTTTTTGCTGACAGTGTTCACACCAAAAAGCCTCTAACCACTCTCCTTGTATGGTAACTGCTGTATGATTTGCTATTAACAAAGATGCAGCCCGCCGACTGAAGCCCCGTTGCTGTAACTGACCTGGTTGATCAGCAAAAAGTCTATATTTTTTACTAACGCTATCCAGATAACAGCCATGAATAGGACAGTAAATAGCTCTCCGTTTTGAACGTTTCCGATTTCGATCACACCTTCTCTGCAATTCGACCTCCTAATATAAATAAGATAAGAAGGTTACGTTTGGAGGGACTGAGATCAATAGACCATCGAAGCCCAACTCCTAATAAATAGCACCCTATATTTAGAGTAAGTATTGTTTTCTTTCAATACTTTACTTTTTTCATTAAAATATGCTCGTTAATCTCCTGATAATGCATTAGTCATGAATTTAGGGTTGTAATTTTCACCTCAATTTTTCATGAATAACTTATAACACAGATAGACAACTTCTATACATTAACTTGTTTGAAGTCTTCCTCTGCGACGCAAAGAAGAGCTTAAATGTCTTTCATACTCAACGCCTGACGCAAAACATCCAGGTATTGTTGAGCGATGATTTTAGGTGTAAAATTTGATTGTAGATACTGACGAGCTGCTTGACCCATCTGCTCCCCTAGTTTTTGGTTCCGCTGAAGCAAGCGGATAAATTCAGCTAGTCCATGACCATCACCATAGTCAAATGCAGCACCACAGTCAGCTTCGGCGATTATTTGTCTTAAGCTTGAGTAGGGTGAACAAACTACTGCCAACGGCCTCCCAGTTGCTAATGCTGAGTACAGCTTGCTAGGTAAAACTAAACTTTCACTGGCTGGGTTAATACTCACCAAAGACAAATCGCCAGAGGTGAGAGAATAGGGTAAATCTTTTTTATCTTGATAAGGTAAAAATGTAAAATTATTTAGCCCTAATTCATTGACTTGTACAATTAATTCTTCACGTTTGGCTCCCCCACCAATACAGACAAACTGCACTGGCTCATCTTGCAGTTCCATAGCGGCTTTTAATAAGGTCTCGATGTCATGACATCGACCCATATTGCCAGAGTAAAGCACAGTGAATTTATTTACTAAGTCGTACTTCCAAGCAAACCAGTTTTCTCGTTTGGCAATTGGGACAATGAATTCCGGATTAGCCCAGCTATGAATCACCGAAACTTTATGAGCCACTTGCGGACAGTGCGCTAAAACGCTCTGCTTCATCTCAGGACTAAGAACTACAATGCCTTTAGCATTGAGCCAAACTCGCTGATTAATCGCCTGCCACAGTTTTGCTACCCAGTGATTTTTAGACACTACACCCAGTGTGATGGCAATATCTGGGTATAGATCATATATTATGCAGACATATGGCAACTTGAAGAGAAGGTTGGCTAAATAACCCACAATTGGCAAAAACGGTGGAGCTGTAGTCACTAATAATATATCGTTACGCCGTGAGGCTCTCAGCAGATATACTAAAGTCCGCAAGGTATATAAGATACCATTAACTAGCTTACCACGAATTCTCCCTGGAAAAAGTTGGGCGCTTCGCGATCGCTGGATCTTAATCGTATCAACCCGTTCTAAATAAGGAGCTTTACTTAAGCTAAACGCATATCCAGGCTGACTAGTAAAAACCTCGATATTTACCCCTTGCTGCTCTAACTGCTTGACAAGTTCCTCAATCAATTGTCCCGTAGCAGCATAGTCTGGGGGAAAATACTGTGTAACAACAGATAACTTAATTGATTGCTCAACAGGGAGACAATCCTCATATTCATCTGCTGATCCAATTGAAATGGATGGCGATATTACCTTTTGATTAATCCCTTTGTTGAGTTTCATCGATCATTGGATTCTAAATTGCACAAATTTTCTTGACGATACCACCGAAGCACTCAAGTCATTAATGAATCACAGGGATAAATAAAGTTCCACTTTTATTCCCTGAATATTTTTATCCTTAATTCTGTTGACTAGATTTTTGAGCATTGGATGTTTGCCTGATGAATTGATCATTCTAAGCAAGACTAAAGCCAGATTCTTAGCGCTTTTGCGCCGAAGTCGCGAAACAAGAATCATTAGCATTAATCAGCCATACTGATTTTCGTAGTAAATTTAATGCACCCTTAATAATTTTTGTTATACAGTAACTAATGGTAGCTTAGCAACCCAGGTAATTATACTTGAGAAATTTCATACTAACCTAAAATTACTATGTTGTCATCTTGCACAGTAATCTTCATGTAAAAACTAACGTAAGAAATAAAACTTTAACCAATATTTACATTACCGTATATTCAACAAAAAACATCGGTTTAAAATTAGTTAACATTAAATAATATTACGCAAAATGTAGTTTATTCCTCTTTTGAGCAAAAATAACGTTTTTTTTACCAAAAAAGAGCGTAATCATAATTTATGCAGTTATAGTAAGACTCATGCTTCCTCGTCAGAATACTTGGTTCTTCGGTAGGTGTTATGCTGAAATTTTAATTTAACCCTAGAATTTCCCTTTAAAATCAAGGCTTACAGGCGATTAGATCCTCAATTTAAGCTCCAAGATTCAAACGTTAATGCTAAAGCCTGTTATTATTGCCCAACAAGGGTTTCAAGCTTATTTGATACGCATTTAGCATAACAGGTACGGAAAAGCCGAATATTTAATATTTACTTAATCAATTTGTCAATCACGTCTTCAACGTATATTTTCAATATAATCTTTCAGTAAATGCTCACAGCGTCTAAGGTATCACTATGTAAGATAAAATGCTATACTAAATCCTGAAACACACCATACTTAAAGTTTATGTATAAATTAGTATTAAGTAATTCATACATAATTGAGGTGTATTTTTTATCTATATTAGTGAAGATAGTCGTTACAATCTTCAAAATTGATTGCCAGATAAAACAAATATATAATTCAGTGCAGTTGATAACTTGTTGAAATAAACTAAATAGTAATAACTACAGTTAAACTAAATATATAATAAGATACTTCATTATATAATACACTGCTATTATTTATACGAGCAGAGGTTATGTATCTTCAATAGTGCATTTATTAATAGATTACTTACTGCAAAATTTCATCATCACATCAATATATGAAGAATCAAGGATACAAACCTTCAAATCCCGAAGATAGTAGAAACTTTATAACTCCATTTTTTCCATATCAAAATGTTATGGAAAATGAGGATCAAGGTGACGAATGGAACTATAAAGAATTTTTAGGTTTGTTAAAGCGCCGAGTTGTAGTCATTTTAGGCGTGGCGACAACTGTGATGACAGGTGTAGCTATCAACTTTATATTAAATCCAAAACAACCACAATATGAAAGCAGTTTTCAGATGCTTGCCGAACCTGTAGCTTATGATACTAAAATAGTTGATATTGTCAGTGAAGTTAATCCATTAGACCCATTTAATAAACCTAGTTTAGACTATGAAACTCAAATTATAGTCCTCAAGAGTCCTGAAATAATTGAAAAAAGTATTAAGCAGTTACAAGCTGCTTATCCATATATTAACTATAACTATCTGATCTATTCTTTGAAAATTGCTCGTTTAGGTGAAACCAAGATTCTAGAAGTCCGCTATCGTAGTCAAGATCCACTGGAATCGAAAGCAGTATTAGAGCAAATTTCTCAAGATTATTTAGAATATAGCCGGGAAAAACGGCAAAATAGGGTAAATCAAGGATTCCAATATATTAACAGAGAACTACCATCTCTACAAAATCGAGTCAATCAAATTCAAAGAGAATTGCAAATTTTTCAACAAAAGTATAATTTTCATAGCCCAGAATCCCTTGCATCTCAAATAGCTGGACAGACTAGTAGTATAACTCAACAGAAGCAAGAACTTGAAATCCAGCTAGCGCAAGCTCGTGCGAATTCTGCTTTCTTGCAAACTGAAGACGGGAGGAAAGCAGTGCTGGATAGCTATCCTGTGTATCAGGAGTTAAATAATGAATTGCGTAAATTAGATATTGAAATTGCCACTGCATCAACTCTTTTCCAAGATGAAAACCCTAATATCATCACATTAAAGGAGAAACGGGAAAACTTGATCCCATTAATGCAGAAAGAATCGGCTCGATATATACTAACCCAACGAGCAGAAGCAAACTCTCTACTTCAGTCTTTAGAGGTTAATCAGCAAGAACTGGAAAAAGTCCAACAAATTTTTGAACAACAACGTCAGCAATTACCAAACCTCATACGACAATATACCGAAATACAGCGGAGATTACAAATTGCCACTGAAAGTCTGAATCGTTTTTTATCTACCCGCGAAAATTTGCAAATTCAAATTTCTCAGACAGAAGTCGGTTGGCAATTGATTCAGCTACCCAATGAGCCAACAATTCCTGTCGCTTCTTCAAGTATTATACGCGAACTCATTCTAGGATTAGCTGCGAGTATTTTATTGGCTATTGGTGCAGCGTTATTAATGGAAAAGCTTGATTATACATATCACAATGCCTGGAGCCTCAAAGAGAGAGTAAAAATGCCTTTACTGGGCAATATTCCCTTCAATGAAGAATTGCGACCGGTGAAATTCCAAAGTATTAAACGACAAAATGCCATCACTGAATTATCAGATTCAGTTACTGAAAGTATTACCGAAGCAACTACTCTAGCAGGACAAGAGTATAACAACTATTCCAAAAGTTTTGTAGAAGCTGTACGGATGCTTTATACAAATATTCAATTGTTAAATTCTGATTCTCAAATACGGTCTATTACTATTACTTCAGCTATGCAAGGTGACGGCAAATCTACAATTGCTTTTCATCTAGCTCAAACAGCTGCATCTATGGGGAGACGAGTTTTACTTGTTGATGCAGATATGCGCCGACCGAATATTCATACTTTATCCAATTTAAATAATCTATGGGGATTGAGTAGTTTAATTACTTCAAATTTGCCATTACAAAAAGTAGTAAAACAACTACCTTCTATGAATACATTATCTATAATTACTGCTGGACCTATCCCACCTGATTGTGCAAAATTGCTCTCATCCGAAAAAATGAAGCGACTGATGGCTGAGTTATATAACACCTTTGACTTAGTTATTTATGACGTTCCTCCTATGGTTGGACTAGCTGATGTTAATTTGATCGGTTCCCAAACAGATGGTCTATTGATGGTAGCAAGGATAGATAAAACAGATCGTTCTGTGTTTGAGCGAGCGGTAGCCGAGCTAAAAATAGCGCCTATTAATGTTTTAGGTGTAGTTGCTAATGGGCAGAAAGGCAATTTCAATACTTATGAGTATGATCAACCAAAGTAATCAGTAAAGCCTCCACGCTTTAAGCCTTGGCGGGTAGCAACAGTTTGAATTTCTGATTTTCCAGGCGGGGTGAGTCTAATAGGGTTCTGCTCAAGTTAATAATTGACATGATCAGCAAAACTGTCATACCAATTTTGTGGGATAGCTTGCGTGGCTTAGGCATGGCTACATATTATTTTGAACTCTCCCAATCTCCCTCTGGTCAGGGCTACCGTGTACACACCGGAAAACCTGATCCACATTTACTTTCATTTGGTAGCGTGTGTTATTGACGTTACTCCTAACGCACCGAAAATCTAGGATAGTGCGTTGCACTTAGCGACAACACCCCGACAAAAAAGGATTTGGGGGTAATTTAATCATTTGTGTGTATACCGTAGCTGGTAAGGCGAGGAGCCGCAGGCGGTGGCGTTCTTTATCAGGAAATGGTATCAGGTAATAATCCACTTTTTAAGATTCTAAAAATTTAGCTTTTTGCTTAACCAAACCGGATTGAGATTTTACTTAACTTAATAACCTGCATTTTACTGATTTACTATGTTAATTCGTTATATTAAGTGATATTACTGTTCCAATTAAGAGATTTTGCGTGTAAGTGTTATACGTGAGTACTTTTACATAAGGGATCTTTTAATGGCACAATTAGAAATTATTATTAATAAGATTGATACTTCTCAAGTTACTAGTGTTAAATATGCTTACTGGAAATTAGGGACAACCTTGACAACTGTTCTTCTCCTGTTGACAGCTATTACTATCGATTCAGCAGTTGCTGTGGATAATGTTGTTTCTGAGAATCTTGATTTTCAATTGAGTTCATCTCAAAATCTCAAAGCATCTTCTATACTATCTGGACTTAATTCACAGCAGAATTTTAGCTTACGACAAAGATTGTTAGAATCTAAAAAAAGTAATCCTGTTGTTGAATTGGATATTGCAAGTATTAGCGATAGTTTTACGGCTAATGTCAAGGATGAAACATTCAGCAATATTTTTTCAGTTGAGAATTTTTCGTGGGAATCTCAAGACAAGTTAAAAAGGAATGATAATTTAGAGAAGCACTTATTTGCTGATTCAATTAGTAATCCTGATTTGTCTTTAAAAGAGGAAGTAGAAGAGCAAACTAATTTATTGGAGCAGAAAAAAAGTCAAATTCTTGTACAAATAGACTCTTCATCATCTGTGGGCGACTCTTTTGGCGAGGTTAATAAACTACGTCAAGAACTTCTGATTGAACCTATAGTTACCCAGGGTGAAGCTCGAAAATCTGCTCCTGGTTCAACTGCTGGTACTCCTTCTGCTTATGGTGCTAGTTTAGGTCAAGCCTATATTGGCGGGGGCTTATTTTTCCCTCTAGAACAGGATAAAAATAGGAACGATGGTTCTGTGTCTCTTGGTTTTGGGTTGGGAAATCCGGTTGATTCTGTGGGATTGGAAGTTAATATCAATATTACCAGTGTGGGTGGTGGTCCAAGTTTTGATTTTGGCGATAGCGGCGGTGTAGGTTTTAAGCTACACAGATATTTGGGGGATGGTGCAGCTGTAGCTGTTGGTTGGTCAAATCCTATTAAATGGGGAGATGTTAACCTGGTTAAAGATACTATGTATGGAGTATTTACTAAGTCATTTGCTCTGCAACCAGATAACCCTCAGAACTACTTACCTTTGACTGTTTCTCTAGGTCTTGGTAGTGGTGCTTTTAGTTCTAAAGGTGCAATAGAAGCTAATGAAAATAGTGTGAATCTTTTTGGTAGTTTAGGTTTGAGAGTGATTCCTCAAGCATCTCTGATAAGTAGCTGGACGGGAAACGCTCTGAATATCGGTGGATCTTTTGCTCCTTTCAAGGATACACAGATAGTTATTAATGCTATTATTACAGATGTTACTAATAACTTGGATACTGGCTTAGGTTTATCGGTAACGGCAGGGTACGGTTTTCGATTTTAGATAGTCAATTGTCTGGCAAGTGTATCACATCACAAATAAAACTCATGAAGAAACAAAAATTATCTTTGACTCTTGCTCTTGGATTAACTTTATTTGGTTGTCTAGTGGGTGCGCCCATGAGAGCAAATGCTGGTGGTAATCCTGTCCCAGGCGATGGTTCTTTCTTTAACTTTATCAGAAATACCATATCAGGTATTCGCAATGTAACATTTCTTGGCAGTAGTTTGAGTATTGCACCAACAACTCAATTTAACTTGAATCTAGCTGCAAACAATATATTGCAGGAATATCAAGATGTAAATATGCTATTTGCTGTGATTCAAAATAAATCACTTGTTGAGAATGGGGAGAGTCCCATTGTAGATATCAATATGCTGAATGCTGCTATTATTGATTACAACAACATTGTGATGGAAAGTAGTCCTGAAGAACTTCAAGAATTAGCAAAAGATCCAGAGTTTATCCGAACTGGTAAGATGCTGAAAGAATTAAGGGCTGTTCTGAATCAAGGTTAACTGAACGCGGAAGTCCCCACCTTCTCAATGAGACGCTACCCGAACAGCGTCCCCAAGGTGGGGATGAGCATGGTGTGAATTTATATAATTTTATTCTTAATAAATTAGTTTTATTTATACTATTTTTCCTGAAGCAGTGCGAAGGGGATGGCCGGCGTTTATGTCTAGTGATTGGATGTGTGCAAATGCAATCAATGCTGGCTATCAGTTTCAGGATATGAATGACATTGAAGCTGATATTGTGTATTCAGATAAAGACGGTTTTAGTGGAAAATACTGTGAAAGAAACAGACAGGCGATCGCACAATTTTTGATTCTCTGCTGATTTGGGCATCAGGAGTCTTATGATGAATGAATGTGGTGGAGATCATCGTTAATACGATAATTCTGTGACAAGCTGTGAGGCGGTTCTATGTCTGAAACAAACTCTCAACAGATCATTAATACTGCTGTGACTCTGCTGGAAAGGTACGCAGAGGGTAAACGCAATTTTAGTGGGGCGAACTTGGGTGATGCTGAATTGCAAGGTGTTGATCTCAAAGGATCTGACTTCAGTTACGCTGACTTGAGTGAAGCGAATCTCCATGGTGCTAATCTCAGAGGCTGTGACCTCAGTTTTGCAAATCTCAGTCAAGCTAATTTGCAAGATGCTGATCTTCGGGGAGCTTTGTTGTTTTCGGCTGATCTGCGTCAAGCTGATCTTAAGGGCGCGAAACTGGAAAAAGCAGATTGCGATCGCAGTACTCATTTTCCCCAGAATTTTGAACCAGCGTCTATGGGATTACAGATGAAAGAAGGTTAATTAACCTCAAATGCTTTTATCCTCAATTTGATCTTTGGTATTTCTGGTGCTGGAACTTTAGCATCAACAGTCTCAACTGTATGCAAGACTGATTCGGTAATCACTTAGGATAATGGTGGGTTACGGACTATCGTCCTAACTACAATTTGAGGATTTTATTCCTTGGAAGTCCCTAACTCTGTTTCTAAATTATCTCGCGCTGATTAAATTGCATCTTTGATGATTTCTCTTCTCTTCGGTGCTATGGGGCGGCGGTTGGTGCAGTTGCTTTTACTATTTATGCTGGTTGTGGAGAGTTTTTCTGGGAAGATGTACAGATCAACGCCTACTTAAAGAAGCTAAAATAAATGCCTATTTAGCTGCAATTCCTCGCCTAATGCTTTAGGACAGTATATTTACGGGTATCCTCAAGAAAGCACACAAAATATGGTCTAAACAATTTCTAGACATGATGCTGAAAGGTGAAATTCTAATCTACTACTTTCAGTAATCCTCTTTGCAAAGCATCAAACACTCGGCTAATTTGCCGCCGTTCTTCGTCATTAAAGCCTTCTTTAGAAAGCAGCGTTGACATTAATAACTGCTGATCGTAGCGGGTAATTCTGCCAATGGAGAAGATGTGCTTTAATAGCTTCTCTAACGATATTTGGTTTGAGGAACCGGTACTTTGCATATTCTCTATGAAAAAAATATTGTAAATCTCATAACTTATAAATCTTAATATAAAGGTTTTTACTAAATATGCCCTTAGTAGCACTACTGAAGAATAAATAAAAACTAATTATTACGTGCAGAATAAATGAGTATTGACCGCATAAGTAGCAATACCCTAAAATACACAATAGCTGATTGTTACTTTCCTGCCTCCCCTGCGACTACCCCTTTTCGGTAAAATAACTTGGGAACTCAGCAAAGAAGAACTTAAAAATAATGGGATTAGCTCGTATTGGAATTATTGGTGGTAGTGGTCTATACCAAATGCCAGACCTGAAGGATGTGGAAGAGGTACAAATTGAAACTCCTTTTGGTTCGCCTTCTGATGCTTTGATTTTGGGAACACTGTCTGGAACAAAAGTAGCATTTTTAGCCCGTCATGGTCGTAATCATACTTTATTGCCTTCTGAGTTGCCGTTTCGCGCCAATATCTACGCGATGAAGCAAGTGGGTGTGGAGTATTTAATTTCGGCTAGTGCGGTGGGTTCTTTAAAGGCTGAAGCTAAACCACTGGATATGGTGATCCCAGATCAGTTTATTGATAGAACAAAAAATCGGGTTTCGACGTTTTTCGGTGAGGGAATTGTGGCTCACATTGCCTTTGGTGACCCCATTTGTCAGAATCTAGCTGGGGTGTTAGCAGATGCGATCGCTTCTCTAAATTTACCAGATGTCGGTCTGCATCGTGGTGGCACTTATGTGTGCATGGAAGGCCCGGCATTTTCCACACAGGCGGAATCCCATCTTTACCGCAGTTGGGATGCAACAGTGATTGGGATGACGAATTTACCAGAGGCGAAGTTAGCCAGGGAAGCGGAAATTGCCTATGCAACTTTAGCGCTGGTCACAGATTATGATTGCTGGCATCCAGATCATGATAGTGTGACGGTAGAAATGGTAATTGGTAATTTACAGCGCAATGCAGTTAATGCTCAAAAGGTAATTCAAGAAACTGTGCGGCGTTTGAGTGAAAATCCGCCGATTAGTGATGCTCATTCGGCGTTGAAGTATGCGATTTTCACTCAGTTGGATAAAGCACCTGCGGCGACTAAGGAAAAGTTGGAGTTATTGTTGCGGAAGTATTTGTCATAGACATCGAGGGAATACAAATATGCGTCTTCGGTGAACCGTTGTCAGAAGGTTCCATGTAGCGTCTCTACATTCTTGCTCAGAAATGTCTAATTAAGCGGAATCTATCGTTAACTGAACTGTATTGGCACAAGGAAAAAGAATATTTAGATCCCCGATTGGCATGAGGAGTCGGGGATCTATGATTTAAGCTACTTGAAAATCAAAGTTGAAACTAGCCCAATTTTTGACATCTAATACATAAGAATCAGTGGATATACCGCTAACTTCGGATTTGACTGCACTGGCGTTATGCAAATCTTGCAACAATGCTTGGACAATTTCCAAAGGTTTCAATAATGCCCCGAAGGGTCTTTGATCTGTGATGGGATACTTAGACTTTTCTAGATACCCTAATGTTTCTTTAAAGGGAGCGCTACTGAGAATTAGTTGGTGTTCGCATTCATAAGCTGGCCCTGGGATCATCCATTCGGAAGCCGTCACACTTTTTGGTAATAAGAGTGTTTCACCTGGGGTTATAACCACTTGTTGAAACAGGGGTTTGGAATTAAGAAAGGTAGTTTCTTCGGGGGATTGCCAAGGATAAAAGGCGATCGCGTCTCTATTGTTTTTTAATCCCAGCAGCATTAAATACACCTGGCGATCGCTCTGATTCTGCAATCGGTACTGCATTCGACTACCAATAGGCACAGTAGCATTACTGAGGGGTGTGAGTAGTGATTTGTTTTGCAGTTGTTCTATGCTCAGAGTTCGTGTGGTTTCGCGTTGCATGACAATGCGAGGTGATAAGTTATTAATGATTTCCAGGGTGGCTTTAACTGGTAAGCGGGAAGAACCTTCATTTTCTGTGAGTCGCCATAACTTGGCTGCTAACAAAGTGGGTAATTTCGGTACTAACCTTTGCACGACCAATTTCACGGCTTCCCCAGGTTCCCCAGATGTGTTGGGGATGAGTTGGCCTCCGGGAGTAAATAAACCATAGCGGCTGGAAGTTTCTGATAGTTTACCAAACACACAATCGGCTGGTTGTTCTCCGGCGATGACAGTAGAAATATGGTCAATAGCAGCGAAAGCACTTGTCGCATCTACCCGCTCAATTCTTTCTAATCCAGTATCTAAACCAACTATTAAATTTATATTCCTGGGTAATACCCGCACAGCTTCTTGGAATAGTTGCCCCCGCAAGGGGCTTTCTGCTTTATTTTTAGAAATTTGGGCTTTTGCGGTTAACCCACTGCGCGATCGCAATGTTAACTGCTCTCCCGTGAATAAGGTAAATCTGGAATTAACTCCATAGTTTTCTAAGACTTGTGGGGGTAATCCTGCTAAAAATAGTTGGGCTGTTCTACCATCATCTTCAATGAGTCTAATCACTCCCTCCGCCCCATCTGTGCGGTTTGGCAGGAGTAAATTCTCAACAGTTAACGCTTTGGGTTGATCTTTCTGCTCACTAAACAATCCAGGCTGCTGATTGCTCCCCAGTTGATGCATATAGCTTCCCACATGGGAAAGGCTGAATTGAATTGTCGTTGCTGGTGTAGTTTCCCACAAGTATTGCGTCAAGGCGTAGGTAAATAACCCTGCACTAAATCCAGAAAATAGTATTTCCCTAGCCAACTGTTGAGTGTCAGAAGTGGCAGATAACACAACTGCATGATTAGGGTTGGAGTTTTGAGTTCTGAGTTGTTGTAAAAACTCAAGTTCCTCAATTGTTAGTTGCGCTTCTGCTGATTCTGGGCGGACACGAATTCGCCATCCTGTGGGCTGGATTTTACTGGGAGCATAATAGCTCGTATCCAATACAGCTGTTACTTTGTCTGTGGGGAGCGATCGCAATAATAGCCGTAAGGTTTCTTCTAATATATAGTTGACTATTTCATCTTTTTGTGAATCTTGAAGATGAGATGGAACTAAAGCATTCTGCACCGTATCGATAAATCTGCCCGATTTGATGCGCGTACCATAGCCACTAAAGTGAAATACAGCCACATCACCAGCTTTAACTTGCTGTCCCAGATGTGCCAAAAAAGCCTCTTCAATAGATTTCCTAGTAGCTTTTTCTTCCGTTAAAGTCAGGATATCCGAGGCGAGGAAGCCAAAACGATGAATTAACAGTTCTTTTTGCAGTTCTACATCAGTGAGACAACCACCCAATGCAGGACTATTTTGGTATTGATTAATGCCAATCAATAATGCTAATTTACGTTGACTAGGCTGTGCCAAAGCTTGAGAGTAGCGATCGCTTAAAGCCAACCACTGAGCTTCAGTCACACCCAATACCGCGAGTATGGAACCAATCCGTTGTAAAAAAGTCCGACGCTTCATAATTAGCCATCAGTCCTCAGCCCGTCAGCTAACAGCTTATAGGGCTGAAGTCTGTAGTGTAAAGTTAAAGTTTATACGGTTCGCTGATTAACAAATGCCTTAAGCAGATGCTTGGGCTTGCATTGCCCGCGCCAACTCAGCCGCCACTTCCGGACGGGAAAATTCTGGTGGTGGTAATTCACCCCGGCGCAGCATTTCTCTGACTTTAGTTCCTGAGAGGTGAACACGTTCTTCTGGCTTGCTGGGGCTAGTTTTAGTTGTCGCCATTTGTTTGCTGCGTGTGCAGTAAAAAGCGTGTTCAAACTTCATTGGCACAATACCCAATTCACCAGGCTCAAACTCCTCAAAGATGTATTGAGCATCATAAGTGCCGTAATAATCGCCCACACCAGCATGATCCCGTCCCACAATAAAGTGAGTACAACCGTAGTTTTTCCGCACTAAAGCATGGAAGATCGCCTCCCGTGGCCCAGCATAACGCATGGCAGCCGGATTAATTGCCAAAATCACTCGGTCTTGGGGATAGTGATGTTCTAGCAAAATTTCATAGCAGCGCATCCGCACATCGGCGGGAATATCATCTTCTTTTGTTGCTCCTACCAACGGGTGCAAAAATAAACCATCCACAGTTTCCATAGCACACTTTTGGATATATTCGTGGGCGCGATGGATGGGGTTGCGAGTTTGAAAACCAACGATAGTTTTCCAACCCTTGTCCTTAAACATCTGCCGTGAAGCTGCGGGATCGATTTGGTAGGCGGGAAATTGGGAATGGGGATCGCGTTGTAATAGCCAAATGTCACCTGCAAGATTTATAAAACCCTGATTGTAGACTACCTGCACACCTGGATGTTTAGCGTCATCAGTGCGGTAAACATTAATCGCCTCTTGAGTTTTATCGTAGAGATACTTTTGCTCAAGTTGCAAAACTCCGATAAATTCACCGCTGGCGTTATCCAAACGAATCAGGCTGCCTTCCTGGAGTGGGGAGGCTATTTCTTCTGTTACTGACAGTGTAATGGGTATTGACCACGCCAGTCCATTCGCTAGCCGCATTTCTTTGACGACGCGGGTGTAGTCGTCCTGGTTCATAAAACCCGTGAGTGGACTAAAACCGCCGATAGCAATCATCTCTAAATCAGAAACCGCCCGCGCATCAAGTTGCACTCGTGGCAAAAAGTCGGCTTTTGAGAGAAATTCTGCCTTTTGTTCTGGTGTAGCGATACGGTTTACCAATTGTCCACCGTGGGGTGCAATGGCATCTGGATGTTTACTCAACGTAATCCCCTCTTTAGACTTAACTGCAATTGTTTCAAACTATGTACTAACTTATCAAAATGCTGGTACGCAGTTGACAAAGAGTTTGAGAATGGGGAACGAGGGGATAAATTGCGTCTGCTGAAATCCGGGATAAGTTAGGGTGGAGCTAATGTACTTTTCAGTCTGTGAAATATGACGGCTGTATCCCCTGTTCTGAAACCAGTGAGCCAATTACGGTTAGCGCCTGGTAGTACAGTGACTATTCAAGATGTAAGTTGGGAGGAGTTTGAGTCCATTTTAAGAGAGTTGGGCGAAAAGCGATCAGCACGAATTGCTTATAGTCAGTCAACGCTAGAAATCATGGTTCCCCTACCTGAACACGAAAAGCCAAAAGATTTAATTTCCGATATTGTCAAAATTTTACTCAAGAAGACTGGGAGAAAATACGAACCTTTTGGTTCAACCACCTTCAAACGGGAAAATATCGCAGGGGTAGAACCGGATGCTTGCTTTTATATTCAGAATTACCAAAGCATGATTAGTCGCCGAAGACTGGAACCTGATGAACCTCCTCCCGATTTAGCCATTGAGATGGATGTCACTTCTAAAACAACCCTGGATGCTTATGAGGCGATCGCCGTTCCGGAATTATGGATTTACGATAGTAGTAAGCTGACTATTTATTTACTCCAAAACGGGAATTATCTTAAATCTGATCTTAGCCCTACTTTTCCTCATATCCCTTTAACGCAAATTATACCTGCTACAGTGGAACGCGCTTGGCAAGTGGGAACTGTGCAAGCTTTAGAGGAGTTTGCAGAACAGGTGGATAGCAGTATTTTGTGATATTACTGAGACTGCAAATATTCCCACAGTAACAATCGTAAGTAATCTAATATTCTGAGATAACTCTTCATCTGTTCATACTGGTCATTATTGCTAAAGTAGAAGTTAGCAATTTGAGGCACATTTAAAACTCGCATGGCTTGTAGTTGCTCAATTGCCTGAGATTTATGGTTAATTTGACCAGTGGCTTGAACTTGACTCGCATAGCCTCTGAGATTTACCGTCAACAGTTCAATTTCCTCTAACAGCGAAAACTCCTCATCCTCTGGAGGAAATTTCATCATTATTTCTTTGCGCTCATTGCGAGTATTCTGATAAACATCAGTCAATTGAGCCAATAATTGAATAATATTTTTCTTAGTCACTTCTTGCTCATTTAAAACTGCTTTATTCATTCCATAGGTAACTATTTTTTCAGTCCCATATTTATCAGGTTTGACAATCACATATAGCGTTTCCTAATCAGATAAGGTATATCATAGCCCCCTGCTCGCTTGCCTATCGTCTACACACAAGTCTTATCAAGTTGCCTCATCACGTTTTGATCCCCCCTAGCCCCCCTTGAGAAGGGGGGAAAATTTCTTAAAGTCCCCCTTTTTAAGGGGGATTTAGGGGGATCAGATCACTTG
>NZ_CAWQOY010000095.1:0-81732 GCF_963896525.1 Nodularia sp. LEGE 04288 | reverse complement strand
TATGGAAATTTAATTCGCGGAAACTTTCCGCGAATTAAATCCTTTTCCTTACTCCACCCGTTTTTTATAACTCTCAATCCTTTAAACTCTTATCTCAACTTGCTTTCGGCTTATCTTAGTGCCATTCCCGCATGGAGCAGCGTCGCATGATGAGGAGAGGACGCAGAGGTAAACGGATTAATCGCTCTATTGAGTTCAGCCAACGCGCTCATCGTCAAAAACGTTTCGACAATCGTCGGCAATCAAAACTACCCCCAAGCATTAAAGCTAACAGGGAACTAGAATTACGAGTTGTTGACGAACTGTGTTCAATTTACCCCATCAGCACAATTGCTTACGAAATAGTCAAAGCGCGTGGAGATAAAGGATTTAGTCCTGTGATGGTTGGTCAGAATTGGCAATTAAAAAACCTGGAAACTTACGCCGAAATTAAGCAAGTTGAAGGATGGGAGACTGCAAATATTAGACAGCAATTAGGTCTGTATAAACAAAAACATTCTAAAGGTAATGCAATCCCCGCAACTCATGCAGTAGACGGTGTTGCTTTGTCATGTAGTGCTTTTATTCATTACAGCATAGTTGACCGTCAAACAATGGGGTGGAAAGGCAGTGTGACTATTACACCTGCACTTTTTACTGTAATTCGCCGTCCTCCAATATCACGCCGTCAACTTCATCTCATGGTTCCCGCAAAAGGTGGAATCAGAAGAAAGTATGGAGGCACTGTAACTCGGCATGGATTCAGAAAAGGCGATTATGTCGAAGCTACTCAAGGCAACAAAACATACTTTGGATGGGTAAGCGGCGACACTGAAAAACAAGTTTCTGTAAGTGACGTGTCCTGGAAACGTCTTGGACAATTCACAGCCAAGAAAGTCCGGTTGGTGCAGCGAAGCACGGGATTAATCGTGTCGCCAACTAGGAAAATGTCAAACTTAACCCCATCGAGGAGTCAAGTTTGACCCGCTATCCCTCCCCGCCCTGCTTCGCTGAGGACGGGGAGGGATAGCGGAAATTTTGATGAATAGAAATTAGGAGAGTCCAATGCAACGCAGTCAAGACAGAATCGACAAAGATAACCCACAATATACATTCATTCCAGAGATTGAGCATACAACCCAACAAATAGAAGCAAATAAGAAACTTGCAGAAATTTTGAATGATCCAAATCTCACAGAATCTGAGCAAAGAGAAGCTTGTTGGTCTGTGTTGAACAGCAAAATTTATTAAAAATGTTGAATTTTACGAATGTTCAAACCCTTAAAACTGAAATTGCCATTGATAACGTAGGTGAAAAAATCAAATTTTGGGATACTACAGATCGGACTTGGATTAAAGGATAAATTATCCAAATTACTGAATGTGGTGGATATTTTGTGAACTTAAAAATAGCTTTTAAGAGCTATAAAAAAAACGAGAGATGTATATTTATCGGGAAGATCGGTTAAGTAAATTATAATTTCCCGTTGGAAGAACGCTACGCGAAATCTGAATGAATTTTACAACTAAAAATTATGAGCAACTTAGTAACATACTACGGGCAAACAGACCTTGTTAACAAGCTTGTTGATAAGTATGGTCAATATTTAGAGCAACTAGATAGGAGAACAAAACTCTTATTTCGTACAATCTTGTCAGACTATGTTTTTAGGGCTGATTCTATGTCTCTGAAAGAAACCGCAGAAAAAATATTTACTAGTCTGCTTATAGGGGCAATTCCCGAAAAACTGTTTGATATCTGCTTAATTTTGGAGGGCATAACTGTAGATGAAGCTGAAAGTCTGTTAGAAGCATTACAGCATCAACTTCGCTGGGGTAACGCCCAATCTAAATAATAATTTATTACAGGTGAATGTCTAAATTTTAGATATTCACCTTTGAATTCAATCAATCAAATCATGGAAACATATCTCGTGTTTGTCGATGCTGTCCGCAACAGCAACAAATTTTGGAGTGCAAAAGTTGAAGATAGTCAGTTGATTATCGAATGGGGAAGAGTCGGGTACAAATCCCAAACGAAAGTCCATTCTTTAGCAAGCAATCAACGGGCGATTTTTAAATATTATCAGTTGGTAGCTGAGAAGAAAGCCAAAGGTTATCAAGAAAGCCAATCTGAGATAGATGGTAGTCGCAATTTTTCTGATATCAGACGTGCGATACAACTCCTCAATATTATGCGTCCTTGCATTGCTGTCAGGAATTTCCATGAGGGCTACATTGCTGCTCTAAATGAGTATTTGCAAATAGTTCCTACGCCCTTGGGTATGCAGATAGATCCTTGCAGGGTCTACAGAACAGTTGAAGATATTGACCATCAAAAACAAATCCTCAACTCATTATTATCACACACTCCTGTAACTGTTCCACAGGCTATAGAAGTTCCAAAAGCTGAACTGCAAACTGTCAGCCTCAAGTCTCTGCCTAAGAGCTTCTGGCGGCATTCTTGAAAAAAACCATCAAGCTATTAAATAGCTTGATGATATTTTTTTTACGCAAAATTTTACAGTCAGTAAAAAACCTTTAAGGTTGACCAAGGATGTCTTGTTTGCCAAGCTCTACACCGCAGTGCCTGAGAATATCATAAGCTGTTGTGACATGGAAATAAAGATTTGGCAAGACAAAATATAAGAGAAATGATATTCCAGGAAAAGATAAAGTGTTGTCACGTACTTGTAAGGTAATTGTTTTCTCTTCTGAACCATCAATTTGCTCAGGTTGAAATGTGTTTAATTGAGCGATAGTTTTCTGAATACGTTCAATAAGTTGAGGAAATGTAGTTTCATTGTCCTCAAAACTAGGGGCTTCTACCCCTGCCAATCGTGCCGCACCTCTGTTAACTATGTCACAAGCAATTTGTACTTGTTTTGATAATGGAAACATATCAGGAAATAGACGACTATTGATTAACACAGAAGGGTCTATTTTTTTTGTTTCTGCATACATAGCACCTTTTTCCAAAATACCTACAAGGTTATTCAGTGAGCGAATAGATACGGGTATTGATGCTTGATACATTGAAATGGTCATTTATTTACTCCAAAAAAAAGTTAAATCTACTTAGACCTGTATCTGTGAAAAACTATTACCTGCAAAGGTATCACAAACTGAGCGAATCAAAGATTTTATATTTTTTCCTCCATTACTACCGAAATCTACCCGCCTATCACTGCAAGGTACTCGCGAACATTTTATCAACTTTAGTTCTCAATTATTAGCTCTAGCCCTTCAAATAAACGGGACTTATCCCCATTGACCCAGCTTTTGACGATTTTGCCGTTTTCAACAGTGAATTTGAAAAACATCAACTAATATTTGTTTATCCCCTCTCAAACGCTGCTCGCTGGGAAGATCATAAAATACCATCAAACTATCTTTGTCTCTCCAGCAGGAATATAAAGCTAAACCTTCAGCATAGTCACAACCAGCAGTAAAAGGTAAGTCAAATAAAGGAAACAAACTATCCTTGTCCTGTTGATAAATATTGTTCCCGACATTATCTACAGCATTTTTCCAGCAAAATACCTGCATTCGTGCTTCTAGACCCATAGTAGGTCCTGCCAAGATGATCAAATCTTTCCCTCGCAAACATAATTCTCGTATTCCCAAACCATTCAAATCAAGAAAGTGCTTTTTGTATTTTGCACCATCACCTGTGATTTGTTGCAGTACAAGTACACCCGGCTGGGATTGTGTTACTTGTATTTCTATAATGATCGCCCATCCTCGCAATACAGGTCCACGCAAGCCTATAAAAAGATGATTATTGCTGACTACCGCTAAACCTTCGATATCCAAACCGTTATCTTTAGAAGGAATTCCTCCATTAATAAATGGCTGCAAATGTGCATCTTCTTTTAAAACTTCAAACAATAAATCACGCTGATTAACTTTCTGCAATGAACCTGCAACCAGCCGTTCTCCTTCCGCAGTCATGCCTTCTTTCATTAACTCTCCATTAACCACAGGAATTCTTGCTAGTATAAAACGGTTTAGGTCTGTGCTAATGGTTGCAAGTCTTTCTAAATCTGTTTCTAAGTCTTTTCCTTTCGGCTTCTTTCGCTTCATACTGTGAGAACCAGTCAACCAAAGATAGCCATTGGCAAAATCCATCCCTTCAATATCAATTTCATCATCATCAAATAACTCGATATAGTCCTTTAATAAAAAACGTTGATGTTTTCCATAACGGGAGCATCCTATGGGAGAAAGACGCTCAACACCAACCATTTCATCAGAACCAATCCACAAGCTACCATCATCACTAAAAGCAGCAGCAGAAATATCGCTCACAATATCCTTAGCTCTCTGCTCAAATTGCAGTAGAATCCGAGTTAATAAAAAATATTCTTGTTGATTCATTTCTTTTCCCTGAATTTTTACAGTTAAAAAGCTGTTTACCACAATTTATTAATTTTTAGCACTGTCAAGACCAATCCACTTAAACCAATCTCTGCCGCAACCGTGTATATCGCTGTTGATTATGTCCAGTATAATCATCTGTTCTAAATTCTGGCTTGGTTTTCCAAATTTCTGCCATCGCAAAGCGGTAATTCGATGAAAAGTATGCAGATTTAGGAAAAATTAAATGGAATCTTTCATTCCAGACTTATTTGGTTTTTCTGGATTTTCTAACATTATCTTACTTTAGCATCCCACTCCATTAACTCCCCATCCACACAAGCAATCGCCCATTGCGGAAACTTCACAAGCAATTTCCTGATCACAATTTGCAAAGCTGGATCATCATTCCAACAACTCTGCAAGAACTCAAACCCTGGATTTTCCTTCAATACCTCCGCCAGCTTAAGTTTCTGCATCCGCCTTGGTCGAGCCTTAGACCGCGCAGCGATGGACTCACTTGAGCATTTATCAGCACTGGGGGCAGGTGCGGTGGAACTTTGGTCAACGTTATCCGCTTTGACTTCTACACGAGAAACCGAATTTTCAGCCGTTAACAAAGCAGGAAAGTTGGGTTGGGCTTGTTCTTCAAAATTGAGGGCAACGGGCGCGGCGGAACAAGTGCTTTCATGACAATCTTTCGGCTCAACACCACAATTTTGGTTTTCTCCCTCCAAAAAAGTAGATTCTCCCGGTACAGTATCCACAAGCGCCAGCGATGTGCAGTCTGTTACCATAGTTAACTCTTCTTTTGTTTCTTCCACGCCCTCAACAATCTGAGGCGATGCACCCCCCAAGGGTGCAATCGCCGTCTCCTCACGTTGTAAATTTTCGTGTTGCGTGGAAGAATCACACCTCACAATCTCTTTTGAAGAGTTTGTGAGGTGTTTCTGAGGAGTTCGTGAGGGTTCACATAATGCTTGCTCTGACTGGGTTTGAGTTGAGATACACGCCAAATTTGTGGCATCTATTTCTAAGAAGCCAGCATTCATCTCTGAATTTTGAGAATTTGGTTCTGTTTTTTCAGCATTTGGTTTTTGTGAGGTAGAATAAATTCCCTCCCAAAACTCCTTCATCCGGCTACCGTGCAGATTCCGTACCAACCAGCCGACTGTTTCACGCCCATCTTGTATGGATTTGTCGGGCTTGAAAATGAACAACCCACTTTCGGAGAGAATTTTCTTTGCACAGATAAAACTGCTGTAACCCAAAGCCGTAGATAAGGGCATCCACCGGGAACCATAAGGATCAGCCGTCCAACATTCTTGCCATAGTTGATTAACAGAGGGCTTTTGCTGCGAAGCCCACAGCATATCTTCGATTGGGATGATCACATGAAGCCTCCTGTATGGGGATTGGGGTTTCTCTTTCGTAGGCTTTTGGGTATTGCGGGTAATAGTTGCAGTCATTATGCTAACTCCTGTTTGTTTGGACGCACGGAAATTTCCCCCACTATGATTGCGAGGTTGGATATTCATATTTATTTGTCTAAAAAATTACTGGGAAGGGTAAAACTAGTTAGCCTTGCCAGAGTCGCAATTTATCTCTGGAATATTTGTCGGTTTTCTGAAATTTTTCTTTCGAGTGTTCCCAAGCGACGACAACTTCCTCGCCCAAGTCCTCAATTACTTTCCCTCTAGCTACATAAAACCTATCGTAGGGGTCAGCGTGAGCAACGATAGAACCAAGTCCAATCACGGGAGGTTCAGCAGATGCTTTCTGGAGTGCGGCAATTAAATCTGTTTCCTGGGTAGTCAACTCTGCTAAATAGTCCTGTTCAATAGCCTGATATTCTTGAGCAACATCCCAAAAGTCTTGCCAACTACACCCTGGCTTCACCAGTACCTGCCGAATATCACTAACTGCTTGGGGCAATAGTTGCAATTGCTCGGCTCGATATGCGATCGCTTGAGGTGTCGGTTCACTGCCCAAAATCAGAGCCGCAGCTTCCAGTGCTTGGGTGTTGTTCATGGCACTGGCTAAATGCCCCAAAGCCAAACCCATGAGCCTTAAGCATTCTTGGGCATTTTCTTTGGGTGGTTCGGTGGCTAGCGATAGCGCAAGCGCTGCTGCTAAAGCAGATCGCAGATCAATTGTCCTCTCCAGTGCCTGTTTTACCTGCTTATTTAACGCTTTAGTAGCTTGTTTGTTGAAAGTGTTCCCCCACTGCTGACTCGGATGTTCCTGTACCGCGTGTTCCAATTCCTGAATGCGTTGCTGAAGTTGCTGGTTTTCAAACTCCAGTTGGCGCAGGTTTTCCATCTCGTCCAACCGTTGCTGCAACTGAATGTTCTGCTCTTTCTGTTGTTGTAATAATTTCTGGTATGCCTCCAGTTGTTCTTGAATTTGTGCTTCTGCTCTGGCTGATGCTTCGGCTTGCAAACCTACCCTCAATTCTTGTTCTAGTCGCTCTAACTCCTGTCTGTGCTGTTGTTCAAGTGCGGCAATGACTTCGGTGTATTCTGCGGGGTATCTGCGCTCTCTAGGGAAGGATACGCTGAAAGTATCTAAATCAGCATTGTTGATTAGTAATCTCTCGCCATCAGGGAATGTCACAATCTGCTGATAATTGTTGGGTGGATCTGCCTCAATTATTCCCGATTCCCCATATTTAAAATGCGATTGTGATGAAACTGTGACTTTAGTTATTTCCGGAACCATTGGTTCCTGAACAGGATGTTTTTTTCTCACAGTCGGAGGAACCACTTTCTTGGCCGCAGCAGCAAAGTCTGATTCACTGGGGGAAGGGTTTTGCTCCAGCGCGATCGCTAAAGCTTGTTTGAGTTTTTCTGGTTCCTTGACCAAACGCAGCAATGGACGGGACTGACGCTCGTTTTTGATATGTCCGCCAAATTCCCCAGCAGCTTCAATAACCTTCTTAGCCCCTAGCAGCTGATTGATGCGTCGGTAGCCACCCCAAGCAGACAATTCACGCTGGCAGTATTCTTCAAAGTTTGTATAGCCACCCTCAAGGTAAATCTGTCGTTCCCGCATTTGGAGAATTTCATCCACTGCTTGCCACTCGAAGCGGTCGATGGCGGCGAAGGTTTCTTTAATGCTGGTGTTGAGGTCAACGTAATCAGAGGCGGAGGTTGTTTGGGAGTTTTCGGCACTCAAGTCTGTGCATGATGCGGGAGAATTTGATATTGTTTGAGTAGTCATAGCCCTGACGGTTATTTGACTATCCCCACTGCAAGTGTTCAAGGCTGTCAGTGGGGATTAATATATTGTTGTTGATTAATTCGCTTTTGGAGTTCAATTTCTGCCGGCTCCAGTTTCATGGAACTGCATTTAAAATAGTCCATTTTCGATTTATGTCGGTATAAAAAACTTCTTTGTTTTCAGGATATTGATTGACATATACGAGTAAATTACTATCTGGCATTGGACTATATTCATTTTTGGTCTAGTAAAAGCATTCATGCAGCCTCAACTTCTGAGTTGGAACGCTTTCTTGTTTTTCGCTGAGGTATGTCTTCTGGGTTCCTCATTTCAAAAAGATCACCTACTTCTCTAACAAAGTAATTGCATAAAACTTCAACTGTGCCGACATCAACACGGCTGAAGTTATTTGTAAACAAGCGGTTGATTGTTGTGATATCCAACCCAGTTTCTTTTGCCAGCTGTCTTTGTGACAGCTGTGGGTCTTTTTCTGCCATAAGCACGGCTAGCCTACAAAACATTTTTTTGTTCATTCCTCCATCGTACCTGTACGCTACATTAACACAAAATTCTTCATTACCGCATACAATGTATGCTGAAAATAATATATTTTTTGCACTACATCTTGACAACTGTATGTACTACCGCATACATTTATCTATATAAAGACAAATAAAATTTGTTTAAAGAAAGGCGATAAGCAAAGCCATGCCGTTAGGCTGGTCGCCCTTTAACCACGGGGTAATCCTAAACTCCACAGAACCTTGACAGCATAATCCAGAGTGACCGCTTGATGAGTAATCGAGGCACTGGCGCAACCAGAGAAGGCGAGGGGTACATAGCGAGAAATGGATTGGCATGAATAAGACATCACCAGCAGGACGACTGGCTTCTAAAGCCGTATCCGTCGCCTGACATTATTTGTCTCCTGCTTGGTAATGCTCCAGTCACTGGCTAGGAGTAATGAATATATGGCTACGCCAAATCGTTGTGAAAGCGTTGTGGCACACCACAACGTATTCGTACCAAAAACAAAAGCGATCGCTTCCCCTGAGAAAGTTTGCGATCGCCTTTTTATCCAACTGAATGGAAATTATAATTATGACATACGTTACAGCAACTGCAACTCCTGCTCAGGAATCAGTTCAAGAATTAACCCCCATTGAAATCAGTTTTTACGATCACGAGATTTACGCTGGAGACAGATTGATAGCCAGCATCACCTATGACTATGAAGATGTGACTCAGCCCTGGCTCGTAATGGTCAATGGCCAGGAAATTTATCGAGCAAACACCTGGGCGAGAGCGTGGAGATATATCTGCACCCATCACAAAGACGGAAGCTTACCCGTACATCAAGAACAAGAAGCCCCAAACACTACTGGAAACGAAATCGTGTGCCAAATTGCTCAAGAATGCGAAAAATTTGGCTTTGAAATCCTGGACGACGGCATCTATAAAGACGACGTGAAACTTGGTGAAGTAGGATACACCAACAATCAATGGTGGTTTATACGGGTATCAGAGGAAGATCAAGGGAAAATACCTTGTGATTCAGCTTTGGACGGGGTTTGGTCGTTGTCAATGGTTGAAACTGTATCTTGCGAGGAGTTATTAAATAGACCGTTTGACCAATTGACGGATAAAGAATGGCGAATGCTGTTGGAATATGAGCCAGTGCCAGAGAGTCGGGAGTTGGTGGTGGCGTAGTTAAAGGAGGAGGCGATCACACCTATTTCCAGAGATCGCCTCTTAACTCTTAACTTAAGTTGCAATTATTAAGAATAATGTCAGGAAAACAGAGAGCTATAGCAGTATAATCCAACACGGTTAGCATTTAAAACATGAGTACAAAACCGCACGATCAATTTGCAAAACAGTTTTTGGAGGAGTTACTTGCTCCCTTGGGAGAGGTACGAACTAACCAGGAAGTCAGGGATGAAACAAGATTTGTCGATGTACTATTTACACCAGCACCACAAGCTCATGACCTAAACTTAGGATTGTTGGGCAGAATTGCCTTGATGAACACTGCTTTGTTGGAGCCGTTTCGCAATCAACCTAGTGCAACAGAAATACGTAACTGTTTCCTCAAACTGTTTGCAGTCATAGCCAATGCACAACGCAAAGCTAAACGAGAAAAAAGAAGATTAGCAGAAGATGGCTTGGCGCGGCTTTGGATCATATCGCCTAGCGTTTCAGAAACGCTATTGGTGAATTTCGAGTTTAAACTAGATTTAGAGAATTGGCCAAGTGGAGTCTACATTTTCCAAAAAGGTTTCAGAGGAGCGATAGTAGCTGTTAACGAGCTACCAGTGACAGCAGAAACATTGTGGCTGAGAATTTTGGGTAGAGGAGAAACGCAACGTCAGGCTGTATCGGAATTATTGGCACTACCAGAAAGTAACTCGTTAAGACAAAATACTCTCAGACTAATCACTAATTGGCGTATCATTTCAATTCAACAAACAGACAATTTAACTGAAGATGACCGGGAGTTAATTATGAACTTGTCGCAAGCTTATCAGCAATGGGAAGAAACTACAATACAACAAGGAGTGCAACAAGAACGCCGCCAAGTAGTAGAAAATTTGTTGAGATACAGGTTTGGTTCTGTAGATGAGGAAATGTCGAGAGTTGTTGATAGTTTATTACGGCTATCTCCAGAAGATTTTACACCTTTGTGTTTGCAATTAACTCGTGAAGAACTTTTGAGTATGTTCTGAATGACGGGGCAGTAAAAGTAATTACAAATTTAGTAAAAATTATCAGTTCAAAAGCGTTTTCTTAATAGCAAAGCGCTTTTTTTGATGAATGTAACCCAAGTAATTATCACGATCTTAAGTCCATCTATGCTCATAAAATCTTCTCCCCTCCCTTGTTGGCTAAATACCCAAAATACAGATGTAGCAGTTGCGCTGATAAAATTCGGATTTCTTTATGAAGGCGAATTAGAAGGTGACGACATTGATGCCACAGAAGAAGTCACACAAGGTTGGTTAGTTGGTTGTAGATGTTGCGACAACTCAATAGTTGCGATATTTGATGGCGCTGTATTTTCTTCATCATGTGATGGCGGAAGTGATTCAGAGCTTAGATACAACCAAATCAAAAAGCTGATTAGGGCAACCCTCAGAAGCTACAAGCCTTTTAATCCTTGCGAACAATTACAGTTATTTAAAACAGGATCATGATCAACCCTGAAGACTCAAAACAATTACGCCAGCTAATCAAAACTGCTTACCTTGCCCTAGCTGCAATTGATGATTCCCCCCAGTTCAAGCAAATCAATTACTCGCCAGATTTGACCATTGGGGACGCTATTTCAGCACTAGAATACCTGGAATGGGAACTAGGGGATGAATCGCAAGAACGCTAAAAATAAAGGCAATTCCAGTATGAGGAATTGCCCTACGCATCTATTTTTATCAATCGAATTTTACCATACAGCGAGATGAAATCCACAGCTAGGGTGGATTAACGGTAGAACACAGTATTTCCACACAAATTAATAGCAAATATTGAAGTTTCAAACCAATGCCTAGAAAACAGAATTGCTCTGAATTAACAGCAAGTAATCTACTAGACTCGCTTCGAGTTCGTGGTGGCTCCGCCCCTTTACATAGCCTCAAATATTCTAATACAGTCATTCAATCACTGGTAGATCGTGGGTTAGTAAAAGTCATAAATACTGGGTGTGGTTTTTCATTAGAAATTGTTGAACGTAATTGAAAGAAAGCTACGCTTAAGACTTTTGAAAAATAGAAAAGTGCTTTAATGGAAATTAAAACTATCTCTGTAACGGTATCATAGAAAATTTAACTTGGGTGACTACGAATCCCTGGAATTAGGCTGTTCACTTTGGGCGCAAATAGACCCAGAAGAAGATGCAGAAGGTGCAACTCAATTTTTGTATATGCAGGCTAAAGCTTCAGTGAAGGAAGCAGCAATGCCACTGCTTAAGACATCTACTCATCAGATGAACAAAGCCAAGATGTACAAACAATCTAACAAAAATAACAGTGGTGATAATCTGGAGGATTTCTAACTATGGTGGAAATTAAATTAGGATTAGGAAATCCGCCTGAGCCAATTTATCTATATGTCAACCAGGGAGAAGTTCAAGGAGAGCAATATGTCTGGTATAACTATGATATTCAGAAAGACAAGAAAATTCCAGTCAGAGAAAGGGCTTTGACAGGATATATTGCTGAATTAAGGTTGACGACCAAAGAGTACAAAGGTAAGGACAATCTCAAATTAGATATTGTCATCTGTGCGGACGAAATTTATGTGGTTAGAAGTGGGATTGAAACCAATTTCACTAAAACATTTTTGTTAGCTGCATCTCAAGTTGATGATTTCTCTAAACCTCTGACGATTGCTACCACACCTGGGGATGAAAATACGGTTTTCTGCCGACTGTACTATGCCCTAAACAAATCCAGGATTCGTTATGACTGGAATCCTAATGCAGATTGGGCAGGAATTATACAAAGCATTCAATCGAAATTATCTGGTAATCAGGTTTTTGATTTTGAAGAAGAAAATATTCCCAAGACCAAACCTCAAAATGTAGCACCACATCCACAAGATTTGCGAGTGAAGCAAGTTCGCACTTTGTTCAATTATCCGGTTGATTTGGTCAAAGAATGGCTGCAATCCCAAAACGTTCAATATCCTAGTCAGCTTCCTGTGAGTGAAGTTGATAAACTGGTGAACATGATCTGTATGGCTTGGGCATCTGATAAAGTTGACCCCAATCATGCAGCAGCTTCATACCAACAGCAAGTCATTGGTGTAATGTCGGAAGAAATTGATGAAGTGGCAGCAATTCGCGCTTGGGCAAATTATGTACTGGGGCAGAAGACGGCTATGACTACTACAGTTAGATAAGCATTTAGCCAAGATTAATTAACTGAATTTCAACCTATCTTAGAAAGGCAGTTTTAAGCTGTTTTTCTTTTTTTCAAATCCTGAAACCCATGAACAAAATCACCCACCAAATGACCCAAACTGAGCATTTAGAACGCATTCAGAAAATCGAAGTAATCACCAGGAGACGACGCGCCATGAAGCGACTAAAATCACACAGCTTTGTTAACCAAACTTTGTCTAAATTTGCACTTTATTCAATTGTTACCACCGGATTCTTAGGTGTAGCTGCGTTGGGCTGCTGGGGATTTGAAATTATTGACGCAAACTCCAGACCAACAATACTCCGGGGTCATGATTGGCAAGCCCACAAAAATGTTTGCTTGGGTGGTATGGCGATAGCATTCTCTGGATTTCTGGGGAGTGCGTTGTTGGGTGCTTGTTTAGGAGTAGGAGGTGAAGAGTGAAAAAAAATTTGCTTTTGGGTTTTTAGCAGGTATTGCTGGGAGCTTTGGGTGGGTCAGCGTACTCCTTTAGTGCGATTGCGAGTAACGAAACAGTTAGGTTTGGGTACTGTTAAATTTGGCGAATGGAGCAATGGTTTAGAAAGTGAAATCTTGGAAATTAAGCGCTTAGTGCTTCTGGCTCTGTATCCGCTATTTCCAAAACGCGACGCAACCAATCTTGAGTATGTCCCTGTGCAACCCGCTTTTGTTCCTCATCTGACCAAATTTTGTCCCAATGGGCTATCCAACGAGTCAACAGACGAACTAAGTCAACTAACTCCGCGGCCCGGTCAATGTCGTTTGCTTTCACCATGTCAGGAACAGTCCACTCAATAAAGTATCTGCTTTCATTGACAAAAGCTAATATTAATTCCTGGGATGATGTCCCAGTCCACAAGGCATAAATTTCTGATAGGTGATTTGCTAACTGATGTAACCGGGTCGGGACATCATCTTGTATAAAACTTTTCTGCTTTAGTGTCATTTCAATCATAAATTTTCCAGAAACTCCATGATAATTTGAGCTACCCTTTCTCTAATATTAGGGTCTAAAAGTTCCATTGACCGATTTTGCCGAGGACGAAGATTGACCATAGACTCATAGGTGATTTTTCCGGTCACTGGCATGAAGCTGGCAGCCCAAATATCTTGCTGTCTACTACCGTCATCCAGCAACTTTTCTTCACAATCTGCGTGTAAATCACCACCACCAGCTAATACTCGACGTTCAATATCTACGGCAGTTTTAATGTAGAACTTGTGCTGTTGCAGCATTTGCTCAAGCTGTTCATCAGTAGCGCGATCGCGTAATAAAAGAATCATGTGTTCTTTTTTTTAGCTATTTATTCTGAAGCCTGGAAGCAATCGCATCAGCCAAATACTGCTCAAGTTCTTTATCAGCTGCCGCCGCTTGATATTTAATTTCGTTCAAGTGTTTGTCCGCATTTCGCATGACATAGGTTTCCAAGGCTGTACTAATACAGGCGCTAATATCTTTCCTAGTGGCCAGAGAAGCAACAATCAGCTGCACATACAACTGAGCAGGCAACTTAGGGACACCAGGACGTTTGTCAATAATCTCACTAATTACCCCACGTTCTTGCAAAGCCTGAATTAATTTGTCTATATCCACTTCTACATACCCATTGCTACTCCTTAGTAGCTTATCATGCTATTATCCACATAAATCCAAAGTACAAGCCTCCAGTGCATCACCACTGGAGGACTTTTACCCACCACAGATAGGCCTATGGAGGGCATTCCCATCATGACACGGCGCAAGCTAACAAAGATAGATGAATTCGCTCAAGCTTTCATTAATCAAAATGGTTGTTCGATTTCCCCAGGAGAATACGAGTACGTCTCTACTGGAGCTACATTAATCAGGCAGCATCTAGAAAATTTTTTTCAAGGCACTGGCGCACAACCACCAGAATTAAAAACGGTAAAGAACTGGTTCTATAGCGATTGTCCTGATTGGGCGATCGCAGTTCTTTCCCGTGCATTAATTTCCCGAAACGAGGAAACTCCCCAATAATCAATAATCCTATTGCCCACTTAATGTGGGTAATTTATTGTAGATATATTGAAACACAACTGAAACGTGTTTCACTGCTACTGCAACACTAAGATGCAAGATTAACAAACAAATAGAAGCATTAAAACCTTTGATTTAGCGTTATGTTTAGTTAATTTTGAAACATGAGATTGCAAAATTAATATTAACTATGCAACATCATGTATCAGGTGCAATATCCAAAATCTCTGTAATATACTGGCTGTTCTGTAAAATTAGTTAAGCACTCGTTAATCAGGCAGAAACAAAAGTCAAAATCTCGACCGATTGAATGAAAAACAGCAGCATCATGGAATTCTTTGATGCGCCCGAAAGAGAGAAAGTGCGAGCGCAGTTCTTTGATGATTTTTACGAAACCCGCCGAAACTGGGCTGCCTGCTTAGGTGTAGGTAGAGTAACGATTTGGCGATGGGAATCGGAAATAATCAAAATGGTATGGCTGATCCTTCAAGATTACCAATGTGAGCGCATTTATTTGGACAGCTATCAAAGATTCATCCTGACAACGATTTATGCATTGAAACAAGGCTTTGTATTAGGATACAAAGCCAACAACAAAGAAGTGAAAGAATATTTGCAGGAACGGCAAACGCAACTCACTCGCCAACAATTCGATAATTGGATAGCCAAATGATCACCAAAGACCAACTATTTAAGCATTTCACACAATACACTCAAGAACAAATCTTGGATGCCTTACAACAGTTGAGTAAATACGACACTAAGATTAAACCTGATGCAGATAAATTTTCCGATACTGTAATTGAGCAATTAGAACAAGTATTTGAATTGGGAAACCAATCAAAAAACCAGTTAGCTGCACAGGCCACATTTACCAAAGAAGAAATTTTTGGACATTTCAACAGTGCCGGTTATTCCCCAGAACAAATTACTACTGCCCTGAAAAAGCTGAGTGAAAGCGACAAGCAAATTGACCACAATGCCAATGAATTTGGTGAGGGGATTTTGGAGAAGCTGGAAAATACTTTCGCTATACTCCAAGCTGCGATTAATGCTTATGGGGGTGCATTGGATGTTGCTAAAGTCGAGGAATTAGCTACATCTATGGCTAATGAGCAAGCTATAGATATTCATCCTGAAGTATTCCGGGGAGTATTAGAAATTAAATCTGCTGAAGCTGTGGCTAAAGCGGTAATTACTCATGAGTTGACCCAGGATATTTATCAGCAGACTCTGCGGGATTTAGATGCTAAAACTTTAGACCAAGCCAACCAACAAGCCGCAGAGAGAATAGCTTTGATGTCGCTGTTAAATAATCCAGAGACAGTCAAAGAAATTTTGGCGACCTACGGTATTAATAACCAAGCCGCACAACCCCAGATTATGGAAACTACAACAGCTTGTAGTTTGGATTTTGACCCTGATGCTTTCTTGCAGGAGGTGGGAGCAAAGGAAAAAAAGCCCAAGACTATCCAAGATACGAGGCGGGTAGCTCAGAATTTACTGAGCAAATATCGGCTCAACTCAAGCGGTTTGAAAACAACCAATTCATGAACTACCTCAATCGCCACCCTATGACGGCTGTGTTCTTTTTCTTAGGATGTATTTTCTTGTCTATATCAGCCCCCAATATCAAATCCAATATTTCGACGATGGGGGAAATCCAACAAGCAGTTAGAAAAAATTCCACCCAAGAATGGAAACTGAGAGCTTCACAACAAGCAGCCCAAGCCCAAGCAGAAATTGCTGAACAACGTTATCGGGATGGTTGCGTGATGGTTGTGGCCATGAATAATCCTGATTCGTTCACTTCTTTATCTGAGGGAGAGCCGGTCATTGATCATGTGCGGAATGTGCCTTTACCGATTGGCACAGTTGTCTGTGATGCTAATGGGAATACGGCTGTGATTATTAAAGGAGAAAAGCAGCCAGTTACAGGAGAGATCGCTTTCACTGGCAATCAAGAATTAATTGCTAAGGTGCGACAAAAATTCAATAAAAATTACGCTCTACCTAACCTTAAATGAGTAACAACCCTAACAATTGCTATCAGCAGCAAGCAAAACAAGCTGTATTAGAAGTGGATTTTGGATTGGGCTTGGCTACCAGTGAAGCTGAATGTAGAGATGCTATTAGTGCTGGTTTTGAAGCGATGCCAGAAGTTGATGTCAGCGATGAACCGGAAAATTCTATCTACAACCTCAACGCCATTCTAGACACTATTTCAACCCAATAATTATGACTCAAACAAAAAAGGGCGACCGGAATAATGCCAGGAAATTCATGAAAATTCTCTATTGGTTTGCCGTCGCCGTGGGACTTTGGTTTGCGTTTCTCAACATTCAGCCCTATGCGGAAGTTGTGAAAATTGCTACCGAAATTGGCATAGTTAAAGACAATGCTTTACTGCAACTGGTGAACACCATACCCATAATCAACGGTTTTGCGAGAACTATAGGTTTGGCCTTCCATTGGTTTGTAGGATTAATTGTCTGGGTGACTATCCAAACCATTGAAGTATTTCCAGTCATTCTCAAGCGCGATCGCGTGATTATTAGCTGGGGGGATGATATTTTGTATTTAGAGTAAAAATTAACCTCTCGAAGTAAAATGATAGCTTGGAATAAATCCATTTGTCTAGATGTTTCCCACAAAATTTTTTCCACAATATCTGTAACTTATAGCGATTTTTAAGTCCAAGTTGACCGCAATTAAATTAATCCGTTATAAGCTGCTTACATTAACACAACTTTAGAGAATTATGGCAATTAAAAAACATATTAATCTTAATCAAGGATGTTCCATTAATACCATAAATAAAAAGATAATTATCAATTTAGGAACTGAATATCTGTTGAATTCAATAAGGCAAGTATTAAAAAACCATTATTCGCCCGAAACTCAAAAAAATGCTATTGAAGAAAGTTCCAAATTGTTACCTGACTTTGTATTACAAGAATTATTAAAACGCCAAGAACAGGTAGTGAATGTCAATCCAGATACCTTAATCGTGGTTAGTTGTCAGATAGCAGGAACTGAAGTTGATGAGTTGGGGTTTGATTTAAATATTGACGTATGTTTTGTAATTGGAGATACAAAAGGTCAAAATCATTTTCGGGCTAATAAGATAACTTTTTGGTCGAATATCTGGGGTGATGAAGAACAGCTTTTTGATTTAGAAGATGAACTAGGAGAACAGTTCTGGACAAATTATCAAACCCAGTTGCTTTTTGATGAAAAAGAACAGCAGACAATTAAAATTGAAGTATCACAAACAGATAATTACCCAGCAAGATTAAATTTTCACCCATCACTTCAAATCTTTAGCCCATCTATAGATACCTTTGCAGGTCAGTAACTCAACCCTGAAGGGATTGAGCTTGCAAGAGCAATCAAACAAGCTGTACTGACCAGTCTAAGTCTTAACTGACTACGTTTTTTGAGTCACGACACCCTGTGGATGCGTAGCTAGTCCCCTGCTCTGTCATTTGCGGCTAAACAGTTTTAAAGTCACTGAAACAGTGTTGCAAATCTAAAAAGCTCTTAAAACATTGACGAAGCTAACATTACCCGAAAGGAGGGACTTTATGTCCAAAGTATTCGTCTTAGATACCAACGAAAGACCATTGAATCCAATCCATCCAGCCCAAGCGAGACAGTTATTAAGAAATAAAAAAGCAGCAGTTTTCAGAGGATTTCCATTCACTTTAATCCTTAAAGAATCACGTCCTGATTGTCCTGTATCATCTTTGAGACTAAAGTTAGACCCTGGAGCAAAAACAACAGGGATCGTATTAGTTGACGATACTACTGGTGAGGTGGTATTTGCTGCCGAATTAAAGCATAGAGGTTTTGCAATTAGAGACGCTTTAACGTCAAGACGACAGTTAAGACGTGGTAGACGTGCTAGAAAAACTAGATATCGTAAACCGAGATTCTTGAATAGGACACGTCCACAAGGATGGTTAGCACCAAGTTTACAAAGTAGAATTGAGAATATCAAAACTTGGGTAAAAAAGTTGGGTAAATTTGCACCAATTGAGGCTATTAGTCAGGAATTAGTACGCTTTGATATGCAGTTGATTCGTAATCCAGATATTCAAGGCAAGGAATATCAACAAGGTACTCTTGCGGGTTACGAAACTAGAGAATATCTCTTACAAAAATGGGGTAGGGAATGTGCATATTGTGGGGTTAAAGATGTTCTTTTACAGGTTGAACACATTCACCCGAAAGCAAAAGGGGGTAGCAATTCGATTACAAATCTTACCTTAAGTTGTGAGAGATGCAATACAAAAAAAGGAACTAAAGACATTAAAGATTTTCTAAAAAAAGACATAAATAGATTAGAAAAAATCTTGGGGCAAGCAAAAAGACCATTAGCAGATGCAGCCGCAGTAAACACAACTAGGTTTGCATTGCTTGAAATATTAAAAGCAACTGGACTACCAGTAGAAACAGGTTCAGGAGGTTTAACTAAGTTTAATCGCAATCAACAAAAACTAGAAAAAACACATTGGATTGATGCGGCCTGCGTCGGTCAGTCTACTCCGATTCTCAACATTAAAGGTGTTAATCCATTATTAATCACTGCTAATGGTCATGGCTCAAGACAGTCATGTAGAACTAACAAATTTGGTTTTCCTTCTCGGTATGTTCCAAGATTCAAATTTGTAAAAGGTTTTCAAACGGGCGACATCGTAAGAGCCGTTGTTACTAATAGTAAAAAAGTGGGCGAATATGTTGGAAGAATTGCCACTCGTTCGACAGGAAGTTTCAATATATCAACTAAGAATGGATTGGTTCAAGGAATTAGCTTTAAGGCTTGTACGCATATCCATAAAAAAGATGGATATAATTACTCAAATTAGAAGATTCAATGCGACTAAAGTCGCCCGTGTCGCGGTTGGTGAGCGATGTCGAACTATCCCTCTCAGGGCTAAAGCCACTGAGTTTCCCGCATACCGTGAGGTGTGAAGTCTTATGATAGTTTTTAAAAAATATTATACGCTATAAAAAGCACAACCGAATAGTAATAAATCAGTTCTTGTTTAGGTGGGGACGAATCCCCATCTGAATTATCCCTCTTGTTCAAGAAAATAAATATTGTTCAATTTCAGGTTTTTGACGACGTAGAACAGTGATTGCTTGCTGCTGGATTTGACGAACTCGTTCTCGACTGACATTCATTTTCTCGCCAATTTGAGCCAAAGTCAATTCTTGATCGTTCTCTAATCCAAAGCGCAAAATTAATACTTCACGCTGTGTTGGTTTGAGGGATGCTAATAAACTATTCAAATCTTGGCGCAGAAGTTCTTGGGTGATATGCTCGTTCGGAGATATACCTCCATCTGGCAAAAGTGCATTAAGTTCTGTGTCTTGATTATCGCCGACCTTGACATCTAAAGAAATTGGCTGACGAGAGTTGCTAAGAAAATCCCTGATTTGGTTGGGTTGTAAATTTAGAGTTTCAGCAATTTCTGCAACATTGGCTGGACGACCAAGTTTCTCAAACAGTTCTCGCTGTACTTTTTTGATTTTGTTAAGTTGTTCGGTGATATGAATTGGCAAGCGAACAGTACGGGACTTTTCCGCGATCGCTCGTGTCATTGACTGCGTGATCCACCAATAGACATAAGTTGATAACTTGTAGCCACGATTGGGGTCAAATTTTTCCACCCCTCTTTGTAAACCTATTGCCCCTTCTTGCAGTAAATCCAAAAATTCTAGATTGCGTTTCTGATACTTTTTGGCAATGGAAACTACTAGGCGCAGATTTGCTGTCACCATCTTTTGTTTGGCTCGTTGACCAAGTTTTTGAATTTGAGCTACCTCAGCTTCACTTTTTTCAACATCAACAGCTAATTCGAGCATTGTTGGTTCTCGATCTAGTTGTTGGGTGAGTTCATTTCTTCTTTGCTCAATTGCCATCATCTGCTGTACCTGCCTACCATAAGCAATTTCTTGGTCTGCGGCCAGCATTGGGTAACGACCAATTTCCTGCAAATAGATACGAACCATGTCTGGACTCAGGCTGGACATACAACAAAGCCGTTTTTTGATATTTAGACGAATCTAAGATTATAGATCAAATAGCTGAATAATTTTTCTAGCTTTGAGTAGTTACAATTGGACTTGAAATTGCAACCTCTGCCACAATCGTGTGTATCTCTGCTGATCGTTCGTAGTCCTTACCGCTAGAGATATTGCCTTCTTGGAACCAATCACAATTGCTAGTTTCCTTGCACGGGTTAGACCAGTGTAGAATAAGTTCCGCGATAGCATGACGTAGTGCTGCATATATAGTGGAAGTATCACTACAGGGTATTCTGAGCCTTGGCTTTTGTGTATAGTTACACTCCACGCCAACGTAATCTCATTCAAATCAGCATAATCATAAACGACAGAGCGGTTGCCATACTCAACCGTAACCTCTTGCTCCTCAGTATCAATACCAGAGATAGTCCCCAAATCTCCGTTAAATACCTCCCGATTGTAGTCATTCATTTGCTGGATAATGCGATCGCCTACCCGCAAAATCATCCCACCCCGGTTAATTTCGGTTTTCTCTGGTGCGGGAGGATTGATCAGCTGCTGCAATATGGCATTCAAATTCCGAGTTCCAACCAATCCCCGTGACATCGGAGATAGCACTTGCACATCCGTTGCTGGATTAAAGCCCAGCCGGGGGATGAAATCGCTCACCAACTCACAGATTGCCTGTACCCCATGCTCTGGCTGATGACCCCCACCATGCCACAGACAGTCTGACACAGGATTGTCCGAAATCGCTTCCATCATTGGATAATCGCCTTGGTTGATTTGATGTGCGGCGGTGATGATTGCGCTCTGCTGGGCTTGCCTGAATACCTGCGTTAGCCGGACTACTGGCACTTGCAGCGATGTAATCATGTCAGCCAGCACTTTACCAGGACCAACTGAGGGTAACTGGTCGATATCGCCCACTAATAATAGTTGCGCTCCTTGAGCTACGGCTTTGACCAAGGAGTGTGCCAGGAACAGATCCAACATCGAAGCTTCATCGGCAATGATAGCTGTGTATGGCAGAGGATTGTCATGATCCCGCTTAAATCCCATTGTCTTAGGCTCAAATTCTAGCAAGCGGTGTATTGTTTTTGCCTCCAACCCAGTCATTTCACTTAGTCGCTGTGCTGCCCTCCCCGTTGGGGCAGCCAGGGCGATGGATTTGCCCATTGCTTTCCATAAACTAACTATGGTATGGGTAGTAAAAGTTTTCCCAACTCCAGGACCACCTGTAAGTACCATTACAGGTGAATACGCAGCCATTTCTACTGATTTCTGTTGCTGTTGCGATAGTTGAATCTTGTGACTAGCGGTAAAGCGTTCAATCCAAGCCCGAACACGGGGCATATCTTGTACAATTGGCTGGTGCAATCTTCGAGATATCAATTGTGCTAAATTTTGCTCAGTATGGAAGAAGGTTGGCTTGAAGCACAGAAGTAGTTTCTCTCCAAAGTTGTCTCTGACACTTTCCCTGATCAACTCTTCCCTTGCACCCATATCTTTAATAATGCTGGCGATCGCATCTTCTGTGGGTTGATGATCATCTGTCGTCAGCAGTTTGGTGACTTTCTCAATTAATTCCGGCTGGGGTAAATGACAATGACCATCTTCAGCAGCTTCACTCAGAGCATGAATGATTCCGGCGCTGTATCGGAACTCGGAGTCAGAGGGTACACCCAGGTTACGAGCAATTTTATCAGCAGTGAGAAAACCAATCCCGTAGATATCGGTCGCCAGCTGGTATGGGTTTTTGGTTACTGTTGCGATCGCCTTATCTTGGTACTGCTTGTAAATTTTGACTGCATACGTCGTAGAAACACCGTGGCTTTGCAGGAATATCATCACCTCTTTGATGGCTTTTTGGGTTTCCCAGGCATTCTTGATCAGCTTGACTCGCTTTTTAGCAATACCTTGAACTTCGATTAATCGGTCGATTTGGTTGTCGATAATCTCCAAAGTTTCCAGCCCGAAGTGAGCAACGATGCGTTTGGCTGTGATTGGGCCAACCCCTTTGATGAGTCCACTACCCAAATATTTCTCGATGCCTGTGAGTGTGGCGGGTTTGGTTTCTTGGTAATTGGTGACTTGAAATTGTGTGCCATATTGCGGATGTTCACGCCAGAAACCTGTTAACTGAAGCGTTTGTCCAGGCTGAATATTGGCGAAACTACCGACGATGGTGGTTAAGTCTTTGGCTCTGGGACGCACCAGACGCGCCACGGTGTACCCGGACTCCTCTGAATGGAAAGTAAGGCGTTCTACTACTCCTGTGATGGTTTCGTACTGGGGAGTTGCATTAACTTGTTGTTGCGAGAGATTTGGTAAAGTGGACATTATAGTTTATCTAATCCTTAATAGTTAAAATAAAAGAATCAGCATTATAGTACACTTATACCAAGGATGGACAACCAAAAACGATGCTGCGATGTTCAGATCCTAAATCTCGTCAGGATAAAAAACACAAAGATGTGGCTTACTTTAATACAGCAAAAGGATGGTGGAGTCCAAAGTTTGGGGAATTGCCAGGAAAGGTAAATTAACGGTTGACTTATTTTAGTATCTAATGCCTTGTGCAAAAGTTTTAAATGGATTCGGACAACAAACCTGATATACCTAATACTCGCTCTGACCAAACACTAGCTTGCTCAGACATATTTCTGCGTTTGCTCTCATCAGACCAAAGACTATCAAACTTTAACTTCCATCGTGCTAGTTGAACTTGAATGTTAACTAATTCTTCGGCATATTCCGGTTTAATGTCTGCGGCCGTCCATTCTATAAAAGACATAGTTTCATCTGCAACACTTTCAACGGCTTCAGGGTAAGCAGTAGTACAAAATGTTCTCAGCCTGGCTAAATTGGAAGCTATATGTCCTAAGCGATTTGATGTATTTTCGCTTTGAAACCGTGCTTGTTTTTCATCTAATTTCTGGTTCATATCCACCAATTAACTCCTGAGAAATTTGTTTAACCCGTTCTCTAATTACTGGATCTTGAATGAGCATTGAGCGATTATTTTGACTGGGACGTATGTTAATAATCGATTCATAAGCTATCGATTGGTTAAAAGGAATCCAATCAGCACCCCAAATATCTCGCTGTCTACTACCATCTTCGAGCAATGCCGCTTCACAAAAAGCGTGCTTTTCTCCTCCCCCTGCTAAAATACCTCTTTCTATGTCTACTGCTATTTTGATATATAATTCCAAAGTTTGCAGCATTTGCTTAACTTGTTGCAGCGTTGCACGTTCCCTGATAATTAGTACCAAAATTCAACCTCTACTACATATAGATTACCTAGATTACCTGAAGTGTTGTTGCATTAGTCTTTAATCTCAGTCTCCAACAAACTCAACATTTCTCCTCCAACGCCGTCAAATAAGCCCGATTGAGCTTCCCCAGCGACTCCAAAAACTTCTGCACCGATTCTTCTAGCGCAGGGGAATACACCCGAATAATGCGATCAGCTACGCTGGGCGGAACGCCATCGCAGACCAACTGCATCTGCTGATACTCCGCAGGTAGATAGTCATAAGACTTCAGATGCTTCAGTCCAACCGTAAGCTCTCTATTCCAGATTCTCACGGTGCAACTGTAATCATAGACTCCCGTAACTATGCACCAGCAGCCGCCCTTTCCACGTAGTTAAGGATTGTCCTTGGCTAGAATTTGGCAAACTTCGCCCATTTGGTAGGTGTTGGGTACTTTGGTTTTTTCCATTATGCGCTGCACCACATCTTTCACAACCCTACCACTTGGCACTTTATCACCAGCTTCCTCTACTGCGGCTTGCCATACCTCTTGCTGTTGCTGGGGTTCTAGCTTGATGAGAGGACGGACTTGACGCTCATTCGTCGGCAGAATGTGATCCAATGGATCACATTTTTCTAACAAGTTATCAAATACATCAGCCGCATCCATCAAGAAAGCTGCAATTTGTGGCTATATGTTAATTCTTCATCTCTGGTGAATAAGGGATGTTTTCCGATATTTTTCAGGCAAATGTAATTTAAATGTCTAAAAGACATTTAAATTACATTTGCATCTAGATATATTATACAGCAAATACTAATAAAAATAAGTTTTTAATATATTTTTAATTGCTGATTTTAAAAGTTAATTTATCTCCGTTTTTTATATCTAATTTGCCAGCAGGTAATTCTAAGACTTTGGTAGCCCTACTACCAAAATAAACAGTACAAGGGGCTTTATAACAAGGTTGAGCATTGTTTATTATAGTAGTTACTACACCATTATCCAGATAGATAATATCAAGCGGAAAACGAACCTGATGCATCCAAAACCCAACATTTTTGTATCGGTCGCCTAGTTTAAATAACATTCCTTGGTTGCTGGGTAAACTAGCACGAAATTTTAATCCTTTTTGTAGTTCTCTAGGCTTAGTTGCAACCTCTAGATAAAATGTTTGCCCGTTGTGGGTAAATTTTCTGGTAATGGGTAACTGCTGAGGACGAGTTTGGAGGTATGCTACAGTAGGCATTCCAATAATCAAACATATTCCAGCTATCGGACCAGCTATATTTAGAATTTTCAGACCCATAATATATGGGTCTATCTTAGTTTTTGAGATTTGCATAATGAATTCAAAATTCAACCAAAAATATTGACATTTCCCAGGCTATAGACAGAAGAATCTACGGGACTAGATGGTAGTCCTTGAAGGTCAGCCTTGTTCCGCATGGTTTCAACTTTGTCAGCTTCTCTAATTGCCAGAGGGTTAATATTTTGCCTAGCTGCCAACAAAGATGTAAGTGTAATTTCCAGTGGTGGTAATTCATCTAGTACAAAAGTATCCTGTGGAAACATTTGGCAGAAAGTTGTAGCTGCTGCTCTTTCTACAATGCTTTGGATTTCTGCACCGACACAACGCTGTGTTTCCTTAAGCAATCGCCGCCATTCTTCATCAGTAAAGGGGTTCCCTGTACGGAAACGCTCATCAAATCTTCTCAAGTGAATTTTGAATATTTCGTGTCGTTCTCCGTAATTAGGTAAATCTACCTTGAAAATTTCATCAAATCGTCCACATCTGGTAAGTTCAGGTGGCAATAAGTCTAAATTGTTAGCTGACGCAATAATTAATACATCACTGGTACGCTCTTGCATCCAGGTCAACAGCATCCCTGCCAGCCGTCTGGATAAATCATCATCCCCGGCGAATCCCTTATCAAAGTCGTCTAAATAGAAAATAATCCGGTTGATTCGATCCACCAGCCCCAGTAATTTTTTTAGCTTATATTCTGCAAGATTGCCGTAACTGCGGAAATTGCCCCACTCGACAATAATTAAGGGCGCACCCAAAAGTTGAGAACAAGCTTTTGCCGAGTGCGACTTACCCGTTCCTGGTGGCCCAATCAATAAAACACCCTTGGGTAGTCGTAGATTATAAGCTTTAGCTAACGGTGTAGTCAGTCGTTTGTATTTCTTAAACGATTCCTGCATCAGTTCCAGTCCGCCAACTTCAATCGCCGGGGGCTGAAGAAACTCAACATTGTAAACCCGCTTAAGTAGATTAATTTTGTAAGCAGAAAGTTTTTCAACAGCTGTCAAATTATCGGTGATAACAGAATGGACACCATACTCAATATCTGCAATGTACATTCCTACCGCCGCGATCGCTAAATCATAAATTTCTGATTCACCATAAACTACGGGTAAAATTTGCGGTAAGTAATCCGTGATTTCCTCGACTGTTGGTAATTCCTGAGTGACAGTAGGAACTTGAGCCGCAATATCAGGTGAGAGATTAGCGTTAGGGCCAAGTAGAATAGCTGTTTTGTTCGAGTTGCGATTGTAGAGTTTCAAGTTGATCAAAGCTGATTTAATCCACTCGGAAGTCAGGAAAAAATCAGGGTCATCGGTATCGCCCAACCACGGAAATATCCCTTCCAGGATCACAATGCCTTCCTGGTTGGTAGTTTTCCAGAATCGCAAAATTTCAAAATAATGTTCACGCCTGGATTTAGCAGTGATGGGTTGATATTCTCCTACTAACCGTAGAGTTAATTCACCCTCGTTAATTTGCAATTGATGAAGATGGTCATCTTCCAATGACCACAGATAGCAGTTTATCGCTTGGGCATTGGATTCTCTGGCAATATTGGTGAGTAATCGTACTCTCTCTGGTAATGGAGATTCTAGGGCAATCAGTGGATTTTTCAGGTGTATGAGGTCAAATAGTTGTTGGATTAATCCAAAGTTCATTGGTTACTGAAATTAACTTCCTCGTGATCATAAATTTTGTGTAATTTATTATCTACACCCAAAATTACTAACTTCAACTCATACTTTTGGGTGAGAGAAGTGGCTGAAAGCTCGGAAAATCGTTTAGAACTAAAATTGTTACGCAAAATTCAGTGAAGTATCACTGCAAGGTTAGAGTTGATGAAACAACTGGTAGGTTTCTCAAAAATGGACAATCAAAAAAGAGAGGTTTAAATCGTGCCATCTCTGACGCAAGCTGGGGTGAGTTAATTCTCAAGATTGAGTATCTGGCTGCAAAGCAAGGAAAAGTCGTAATCAGAATTAATCCTCAACATTCCAGTCAAAAGTGCAGAAATTGTGGGCATATTGATAAGTCAAATCGTGATGGCGATAAATTCATTTGCACAGAATGCGGATGTCATAATTGATTACATTATGTAATATAATAGAGAGAGTAAACTGACAAATAAATGTTTGCATCTCACAGATAATTAGCAGATAACCATCCTGTAAGTCCTGATTCAGACAAAAGGAGAATAAATCATGCAAAGTATGAGAGTCAAGTCTCACGTTGGTAATGATGGCATGGTACATATATCTTTACCAGAAATCAAAGATACTGATGTGGAATTAATTATTATTTATAAACCAGTTCAGAAGTTACAAAAGCGTCAATGGTCGGCAGAGTTTCTCAGTACCTATGGATCTTGGCATGGTGAACCTTTAGAAAGAGCGCCCCAAGAAGAACCAACAGAAAAAGAGCAATTTTTCTAATTAACACCAGGAGAATAATCTATGAATTCTATTAATTTACAATTATCATCGGATTTAATTCAAGCAGGTGAGGAAGCTATTCGTCAAGAATTGGCTGTACAATTATATGATCAGAATGTTTTTAGTTTTGGTCAAGCACGACATTTAGCTAATTTATCTGTGTGGGAATTTCAGCAACTTTTAGGACAGAGACAAATTAAACGTCATTATAATGAAATTGATTTATTGGAAGATGTAAAAACAATTCAAGAAGGTTTTTGATTAAAAATTATGACTGTTGTTTGTAACGCTACACCTTTAATTAATTTTGCTGCTATTAATCGTCTGAATATTTTACAAGAAATATTTGGAAAAGTTTTAATTCCTCAAGCAGTTTACCAAGAAACTACAATTTCATCCTTTATTTGGTCGCAATTTATTGTACAAGCCGCTACTTAATTAACTAATGTCCTATTTTCCCTACACTTCCTAAATATTTTCTGGCTACGTAATCGTCTTTTTACCTTTTTTCCTATCTCCTGTTTCATCGATGACTACGGTAATTGCTTTTCCATCTAATGCTGAAGAAGAACTGAGTTATTTCAGCCTCACTGAACTACAAGAATATCGCGGCAGGCTAGGTGTTGATATAGAACGAGACTTACCTTTTCGCCCAACTCCATTATCAAAACTAAGACGAAACTAAGTAGAAAAAGAAGGATCAATTTTAACGATCCTGCTTTCCCCGCTACGCAAATTTTTTTGACAATTTATTTATGGATGCTGTTATGAACCAGCAATCATTTTATTATTCTATAAATCAGGCTGTTTCTGATGGCAGTCAAAGAGAATGGACTTTAGAGGAAATCGATTTCCTGATCAGCAACGTACAGCTACAAGAAGAATTAAACGATTGGTTACAAAATTCGATGAGCGATGGATGTTGGCATCCTGAAAATTACAAGATACTAAAATCTATGACCAGTAGTTTAGCAGCATCATTTGAGCAATCAACTTTAAATTATATTTCAGACGAGGTAGAAGATATTCCATTTTAATGGCAAATAAAAATTTGCTCATTATCTATTTTCTAGAGATTTAATATCCAAGTTGTTGATATTGAGATGTTAAATTAAGCCTCGCACATTTGTACGGGGCTTATGAACGCTATGCGAAATTTCAGTGAAAATATTTTGGACAAAAATAATGGATATTCAAAACATACTCACTCTAGCTATTGAAATTATCTTTTGGGCAATGATTGTTTTAATGCTCAACGATTTTATCAATGGACTTTTCTTGTTACACCCTCAATCTCAATATACCGTGATTTCTGCACAACCCCCTTCACCAGTTGCAGAAACCAAAGATATTGACAAATTTGAACAAATTCCTGACCCTTGGGAGTTGCAAACAGATTGTAAACCCAAAATAGGCGAACCACAAACAGTAGTATTACCATTCCCTACCTTGAGATTACTACCACCTGCACAAGAAATACAACCGCAAACCAAGCGTCGTAGCAAACCCAAGAAATCCGGCGACAGCGTTCAATCAACGGCTAAGACTGAACCTCGCAAGCGCAGTAAACCTCGCAAGAAAAGTGCTTAACTAAACAAACTGTGTACCTATATTTGCAGAAATAGGCGTACAGTTGCGCTCAAAGAATTTGATTAGTTTGAAATTTGACAAGTTTAAATAGGAGAAAAAACATGGAAACTATCAAGATTGTACTCTTAATAGGGTGCGATAAGTGCGGCGATTCAGAATATTTGCAACCTTTTGAATGTTTGTGTGACAAATGTTTGGTTAAATCTATCAAAAAAGACTTGTTAGAGCTAGAAAATCAAAACTATATGTCAGCAGAATTTGCAAGTCATCTAAAGGATAAATCCCAAAATCGCTTGAACGAAATATTGCAAAGACAAGGCTGGCAAGCGTGAATTTAAACACACCTAAACAGAGCGATAAGCAAAGGCGACATAGCTTCGTTTACCGCACACATTAAGCTGTCGCTCTGTTTAGTCAAGTCGCTTTGCTCAAATTCAAAAAAGGTCATTTTAAAAATTTAAGACAATGCAAGCAGCACACTGTGCATTGGTAGTTGCACTGAAATCTGCCCCAGATGACCCAGATTTTGCCATCGCAAGACAACATCTACAAGCAGCGATTGCACTTTCTGACGAGTATCAGAGAATTTACTGGAGTATTTTCTGGAAAACATCACCTGAGAAACTCAAAAGGAAAATACGTTTTCAGTGCCACGAATTAGCATTTGATACCTATTCACACATGATTGAGTTAGCTATTTTGGTAAACAAATATGCGGCTGACTAAACATCTCGCAACATCCCGCCGCCGCAGTCCTGGCAAGAATTTGTTTTCACCCTTAAACGTGCTTTTGAGTGGATTGAACGAGAGCATTCAGCAGAAATCTACCTTAGACAATTGAGTTTGATTTGATAGCTGTTCTGGGCAATTTCCAAAACTACTAAGGCTACGCCAAATTGCAACGAAAAATTAATTTATAAATAAGTATGGTAAGCCAAATCGCTACACAGGCTTCTCTGTTCGACGTACAAACAGTTCTGGATTACGGGCAGTCAATAGTTAGCATTGCTCAAGAACTTACCAAATATCTGATCGATAACCGATCCCTTTCCACCAAAACAATCCAATCGCAGATGAACCGATATTTCCTCGGCACTGCGGCAGAGGGTGCGTGGCAGTGGAAAGATGCATACGAGGCGGTCGAAGTTGCGGCAATTCTATATCTGCGGCAAAAGGGTTTATCTGTAAATCCCCTCCAAGAACTACAACTGCTGGAATCACTTTGCCCGACTCATACCCGCCGTAGCGAAGAACAATTGCAACTACAGCAGTTCTCGACTCCTTTACCACTGGCATACTTGGTAGCATTAGCAGGGCAAATAACCAGCAATGATTTGGTGTTAGAACCATCGGCTGGTACTGGTATTCTAGCGCAGTTCGCCAAGCTCAAAGGTGCAAGTCTGATGCTCAACGAACTAGCAGAAGATCGGGCGAAGATTATCCGGCGACTGTTCCCTGGCGTTCCGTTGTTCTCTGTGAACGCCGAGCAAATTAATGACTATCTGGCGGGTAAAACTCAGCCATCTGTAGTTTTGATGAATCCACCGTTTTCATCATCGCCAGGATTGCGATCGCGGAATCCCGATGCAACCCCTCGGCACATTAATTCAGCGTTACAGAGGCTATGCGATCGCGGACGACTGGTGACAATTTCTGCAAACTGGTTTTCTCCAGCCAATCCCTCTTGGCGAGAGACTTTTGTTAAGTTTCAGGAGAAAGCCAGCGTAGTGCTTTCGGTTGGGGTTAATGGGAAAGTTTACAGCAAGCATGGGACGCAGATGGATACCCGTATTACGGTGATTGACAAAATCCCAGCCGCTAATCCAGCCGACATCCCTTGTATTCCTGAAACCCTCGATTTGCCTGAAATTTTGGCATTGATTGAGCAGTTGCCAGAGCGATCGCAATGGCAGCGTTCAACTATCAAAGCGGTAGCAACGTTCTCTAAGAAAGTCGTTACACTGCCCAAACGTATTACAGTCTCACAACCAGAAACCTCCGCAGAAATCCCAGATGTGGTTATTCTGGAATATGAGGTAATTGAGTGGATTGCCAGCGAAGGTTTAAAGGATGCCCTGTATGAAACCTATCGCCCACAGCGAATCCGAATCAAGGACGCAAAACCACATCCGTCGCTACTGTGCGAAAGTGCAGCACTAGCTCTTGTTTCTCCCCCTGCGCCCACCTACAAACCCCACTTGCCTCAGCACATCATCACTCAAGGCTTGCTATCTGAGGCACAACTTGAAAGTGTGATATACGCAGGTCAAGCCCATTCAGAATTTCTCTCCGGCTCATACTTGGTAGATGATTCGTGGGATAATGTAACTGTAGCAGCAAATAGCGAAGAAAATGCCGTTAGATTTCGCCGTGGCTGGTTTCTCGGTGATGGCACTGGTGCTGGTAAGGGTCGTCAAGTCGCTGGTATCTTACTAGACAATTGGTGTCAAGGACGGAAGAAAGCTATTTGGATTTCCAAGAGTTCCGCACTAATTGAGGATGCCCGACGCGATTGGTGTGCGCTGGGTGGTTCTGAAAAGGACATCATTGACCTCAGCAACATCAAGCTGGGTGATACTATCCCCTTCACACAAGGCATTCTGTTCTGCACATATTCTACATTGCGATCGCAAAAGAACGGTAAAAGTCGGCTTAAGCAGATTGTGGAGTGGGCAGGCAAGGACTTTGAGGGTGCGATCGCCTATGACGAGTGCCACGCAATGGGTAATGCAATGGCACAAGAAGGCAAGATTGGCTTAGTCAAAGCATCCCAGCAAGGGATAGTTGGACTTCGGTTACAAAACGCACTTGCCAAAGCACGGGTAATTTACGTTTCTGCTACTGGAGCTACCAAAGTCTCAAACTTATCTTATACCAATCGTTTGGGACTTTGGCAGACTGGAGACTTCCCATTTACCTCCCGTGAGGATTTTGTGGAATCCATCGAGGGCGGTGGTATTGCAGCAATGGAGGTTGTTGCCAGGGATTTGAAAGCACTCGGTTTGTATTTGGCGCGATCGCTTTCCTTTGAGGGCGTAGAATATGACACATTAGAAATTGAGTTAACATCGACTCAAGAACGTATCTATGACAGTTACGCTGATGCTTTCCAAATTATCCATAACAATCTTTACAAAGCACTAGAAGCGTGTAACATCTCCGGTGCGAAAACATACAACCGCATGGCTAAAATGTCTGCGATGTCTCAGTTTGAATCTCACAAGCAAAGGTTCTTTAACCATTTGCTAACCGGGATGAAATGCCCACAATTAATCAAAGCCATTGAGCAGGATATCGCCCAAGGTCATGCTGTGATTGTACAAATAGTCTCAACAAATGAGGAACTATTGAAACGGCGACTCAATGAAGTTCCCGCTTCGGAGTTGAAGGATTTGAATCTTGACCTAACTCCGCGTGAGTATGTTATGGATTACCTGTTAAGTGCGTTTCCTGTCCACTTACACGAAATTCATTCGGGTGAAGATGGAGATGAACGCTCCGAACCGGCTTTTGATGCCGATGGTTCACCAATTGTATCTCAAGAGGCTGTAGCTTTGAGAGATGCGCTAGTTGACCGATTGGCAAGCCTTAATCCCATCCCTGGCGCTTTAGAACAGTTATTGTGGCATTTCGGTCACAAGCAAGTTGCTGAAGTCACAGGGCGTAGTAAGCGAGTCCTTAAGGATGAAAACGGACGATTATTTGTGGATTCACGGGGTAGTGGAGCAAACATCTCGGAGACTACAGCATTCATGGCTGATGAGAAACAAATACTCATCTTCTCTGATGCTGGTGGTACTGGCAGAAGTTACCACGCTGACCTCAATGCTGTAAATCGTAGACGGCGATCGCATTATCTTTTGGAAGCTGGCTGGAGGGCTGACAATGCTATTCAAGGTGTTGGGCGATCGCACCGCACTAACCAAGCCTCTGCACCAGTGTTCAGACCCGTGACCACCAATGTTAGGGGTGAACGCCGATTCATTTCTACTATCGCTCGGCGGATGGACAGTTTGGGCGCACTTACCCGTGGTCAACGGCAAACAGGCGGTAATGGGATGTTTAATGCCAAGGACAATCTAGAGTCGAACTATGCTGAATATGCTTTATACGAGTTATTCAAGCAGATTTTCCAGGGTCGATTTGCTGAAGTTCCTTTGGGTAAATTTGAGCAAATGACAGGTTTATCTCTAACTTCTCATGAAGGCGGGATGAAAATTGACCTGCCACCCTTGCGTCAATTCCTCAATCGATTGTTGGCCTTGAGAATTGGAATGCAAAATCTGATTTTCGAGCGATTTGAGTTGCTGTTAAGTCAACAAATTGAGATTGCGATCGCTAATGGAATCTTTGAAGTTGGAGTGGAAACACTTCGGGCTGAACGGTTTACCATCGAAAGCCAGGAAGTTGTGTACACTCATTCTGCCACTGGGAGCGTGACCAATTACCTGAAAATTGAGCGAGTTCAACAGAACAACATCAGAACGGCTGAGGAAATACTTGAGTTTGCTACTCAGTACCAAGGACAACTCATGGTGAATGAAAAGTCTGGTAATGCAGCCGTATCAATCCCTACTCACAGTTTCTTCGATGAGGAAGGCGGGGTAGTGCCACGGGTTTTACTTGTGCGACCTCAAAAGGAAATTCGTGTACCTAGAGACAAGCTGGAATCATCAACTTGGCAGCAGGTTTCGGCTGATACATTTGTTGCGGCGTGGTCAAAAGAAGTGGATGAACTACCCAAATTCACAAATGACCATATTCATTTGGTCACGGGCATATTGCTACCCATTTGGAAAATGCTACCTCAGAAGAATAGTCGAGTCTTCAGGCTGCAAACCAGTGATGGCGAGAAAATTCTGGGTCGGGTAGTCAATGCAAAAGATATTCAGTCTGTGGCTGAACAGCTGGGACTGAAGAACAAACTGTTAAGTCCAGGGGAATTGGTTTCGCTGGTGTTAAACGAAGGGTACTCACAGCAATTGCCCGGTGGTGTAACTGTGCGGCGTTCTTACGTTGCGGGTGAACCACGAATTGAGTTAGTTGATGCTTTGCCTTTAGCTGACAGGCTTGTGGCTATTGGATGTTTCACCGAGATAATTCAATGGCGCAAGCGGATATTTATTCCAGCTAATGAGAAAGCGACAGAAATCCTGGCTGCTGTGATTGGGATTCTCCATTAAGACATTGAGCCACTCTGTCAAGCAGAGTGGTTGATTTTTTCTAATTAGAGTGCTATCTAGCCATTTTATTTTCTACACCAAACAAATACTTGTATATTTCATAGGGGAGCAATGCGATTTTGTGAGTTAGGTGCGATTCCTACGGCAACTAAATTATTAAACTAAGAGTCTTATTCATTATCTAATTGGCTTTGCTATGTAAACAACCCACCACCAATTACTGAAAGTAATATGGTGGGGGCTTTTAAAGCCCAAAGTTTACCCGACTAAGTGTTTCGCGCACTACGATTTTCAGGTCATCTCACCTACAAATACGTGATGCCAGTTTGTAGCACTGAGGTTAACAGTTAAACAGGTGTAATGGGTGAAGCCAGTGCTGTTGACGTAACAAGCCTAAAAATCATTGTCCAGGCTCACATTACCCAAGCAATTGGAGGCACAAAATGTGCAAAGTATTTGTAATTGATACTAACAAACAACCACTAAACCCTGTGCATCCAGCACAAGCAAGACAATTATTACGAAACAAAAAGGTAGCAGTATATAGACGATTTCCGTTCACCTTAATTCTGAAGGAATCGTGTTCTGATATTCCTGTGTCTCTACTAAGGTTAAAGTTAGATCCTGGGGCAAAATACACAGGGATTGCATTAGTTAACGATTCAACAGGTGAAGTAGTATTTGCAGCAGAATTAAAGCATAGAGGATTTACTATCCGGGATGCTTTAACTTCGAGAAGACAACTACGTAGAAGCAGAAGAAGTAGAAAAACCAGATATCGTCAACCAAGGTTTTTGAATAGAACTAGACCAGAAGGTTGGTTAGCACCAAGCTTACAAAGTCGCATAGAGAATATCAAAACCTGGGTAAATAGGTTGCAGAAGATTGCCCCAATTCAATTTATCAGTCAAGAATTGGTTAAGTTTGACATGCAACTAATTCGTCGTCCAGATATTCAAGGAAAAGAATATCAACAAGGAGAATTAGTTGGATACGAAACTCGCCAATACCTCTTAGAAAAGTGGCAGAGAGAATGTGCTTATTGTGGAATCAAAGATGTTCCACTTCAAATTGAACACATACACCCTAGAGCGAAAGGTGGTTCAAATTCCATCACTAATTTAACTCTAAGTTGTGAGAAATGTAACACTAAAAAAGGCACTAAAGATATTAATCAATTCCTCAAAAAAGACCCAGTTAGATTGAGTAAAGTCCTCAATCATACCAAAAAACCATTAGCTGATGCAGCAGCAGTAAATACTACTCGGTTTGCACTGCTAGAAACGTTAAAATCAACTGGTTTATCAGTAGAAACTGGTTCTGGAGGGTTGACTAAGTTTAACCGTACCCAACAAGGATTAGATAAATCACATTGGCTAGATGCTGCTTGTGTTGGTACATCAACTCCAATACTCAAAATCAAAGGTATTAGACCTTTGTTAATTACTGCCAACGGGCATGGTTCTAGGCAGTCATGTCGGACTGACAAATATGGATTTCCTAGTCGTCATGTACCTAGACACAAATTTGTCCAAGGTTTTCAAACTGGTGATATTGTCAAAGCTATTGTCACCAAGGGCAAAAAAATTGGTACTTACATTGGCAGAATTGCTGTCAGAAGCACAGGCAGTTTTAATATTTCCACCAAAGATGGTTTAGTTCAAGGTATTTCTTACAAATACTGTACAACAATTCACAAAAAGGATGGTTATGGCTATGCAATCTAGGTGTTGCCCCTCCTTTCCTCTCGCCACCAAGCTGTACAGCTATGGTGGGAGTCTCCAGGAGGGAAGATAGATGAATAATTTGTATGAGTCAAAAATGGAGAGATTGCCACAAGTGGCATTGAATCCTTTAATAATGTCCGATTTGCGTTCTCTGTTTTCCTCACAATCGAAGTTTGGGGAATAGCTGCATTAATAATTTATAAATTTTTTATAGGAAATAAGGAAATTACATCATAATGGCGAAATTTAACTACAAATCATCTCGTTATCTCTTCAAGACAATTTTTCTGATTTCCCTGACTGCTTTGGGAACAATGGTAATGATACCATTTGCTGTTGAATCTAAGGTAGCAAAGAAAACCTTTAATTCCATCTCTCCTTTTTGCAAAGTATTATCGGAAAAATTTAGTCCCTTCGGTGCTGCTCCCGATTTATCAGTAGCATTAGGTAAGGCGATCGCCGAAGGAGGTAATCTGAATCAACCCTGCGATATATTGGGTGAAAAGTGGCTACCGCTCAACGTTTTACTATCCACAGACGAAACAGAAGCACTGGCTGAGGGTTTAATCCAAACTGGGGTAAATGTAAACGCCAAGGATGGGAAAGGAGATACTCCCCTACATTATTTAGGAAAATCTGAGAAAAATGCGCGATTACTTCTGAGTAGAGGAGCAAAGGTTAATGTCCGCAACCAAAATGGTAATACCCCACTCCATAATGTTTTTGGTGAAAAAACGGCTGCTGTAATCAAACTTTTGATAGATGGAGGTGCTAATGTTAATGCTAGAAATCAAGAGCAAATGACACCGCTACATCTTGTTCCCAATTCCGGAAAAGCAGATATTACCGAGCTATTGATTCGCAGTGGTGCGGATATAAATGCCCGTAGCAATCAAAACTGGACACCACTGCACTACGCAGCATCTCATCTAGAAATCGCCAAGAAACTAATCGAAGCAGGCGCGGATCTAACTATCCAAAATCGTCAAGGGGCTGTGATTCACTCTCAGGGTATTGAAACAGCAGTAATACAACTCTTACTAGATCGGGGAGTTGACGTTAATCTCCGCAATGCTCAGGGGCAAACTCCGCTCCACGTACATCGCTTCCAACCCACTTTAGTTAAACTGCTTTTGGAGCGAGGAGCAAAAGTTAACTTACAAGATGCTGAAGGTAAAACCCCTTTATATGATGTTAATCTGGAAGTAGCTCAGTTACTGGTTGCGGCTAATGCAGATTTAAATGTTCAAGATAATTTAAGAAGAACACCTCTGCACCAAGCAGTATTGGAGGAACAAAGTTTTTTTGGACCGGAATTGGTAACATTATTTCTCAGTAAAAATGCTAGGGTTGACCTCAAAGATAAGGAAGGTAAGACTGCTCTAGACTTGGCTCGACAACTTAATAAAACCCAAATCATTAATTTGTTAGAGCAACATATCACAACTAAAAATTCTGCTGGTAGTGGAACAAGCACAACCAAAGCAACAGCAAAACTCCAGCAGTTGCTCAATTCTAAAAACTGGAGTGCGGCCGATCAAGAAACCCGCCGTCTCTTATCACCTCAAAAAGACCTCTTTGGACCGAACGCTGGTACTATACCCCTAGATTTGATTCAAGAGATTGATCGAGCTTGGTTAGTAGCTAGTGATGGACGGTTTGGACTCAGTGTCCAAGCAAAGATTTGGCAAGAGGTAATAGCATCTCATCCGAACAATTCCGAAACTGCCGCCAATACCTTTCGCGATCGCGTCGGTTGGAAACTTCAAGTTCCTCGAACCGAAAACGATTTCATCAGCAGCGACTGGCTGAATGAATCCGAACTCAATTATTCACTGAAGCAAGCTCCTCTCGGACACTTACCCTGGGCTGGTGTTTCAGACGCAGCTGTACTATCGGTTGCAGTTCCTGCCCCTGGAGAAAACTGTGGTAGCTGTACCATCGATGCAATGTTTCTACGAGATGGGCGATTCTATAAATATCTGCCTCAACTTTTTGCACGGGTTAAAATAGCATTGACTATTTCTGTGCCGAAAAAATAATCAGAAGCAAGAAAATGTTGAGCTAGAAGCCAAACTGGACTTTCTTGCTGTCTTGCTAAGGTTTGAGTGAATCTACAGCAGTTAATCCTCTTGTATCAAACAGGGAGAATCCAATAGCTAAAAACCTTTAAGAACTTTTAAGAACTTTATTTTCCAGGTTTTTTGCTTAACATTTTAGTTTCTAGTAGAAAATAAAGCTTTAAACCTTGACTAATTCAGAATTTCAGAATCAGGCTTTGATAATGCTTTCTAAAAGTGATACAAAAGGATTAAATACCAACATTCTTAGTTGAGTTTACAGCTGGCGGTAGGTTCTAAGTTGAAGAAAGTTCCTGAGCGGGGTGTAATTGAACGCAACTGTTGGATAAAAGCCTTAAATCTGGCTTCACTGATGCCGAAGCCAGCTTCTGCACAAGCAGTTAAACCCCCTTCTATGGGAATAGGAGAACCATTTCTAGGACTATAAACAATGAATTTATCGACAGTGCCAGTGCCGACCGCAAACCCTATCACTTGGCGAATTGTTCGCAAAGCGGCATTATCTAGAGAACCACCAATACTGCCAACACTGATATTAACGGCACGACTTTCAGCATAAGCCGGCGCACTAATTGACAATACTGCCCCAACCATCATCGCACAAGTGAATTTATTCATTTTCTTTTCCTCCAAAAAATCGAAAAACTAATAATTAGGTTGCGTGTGCATAAGGTACATATGAAAGTTTGCTAGGAAAAAATGTCAGACATTTTATTGTACCTCATATACGTATTTAGGAGGTTAGCTTATGGTTAAGCAACAGTTTCTACGCCTGGATAGCTTTACCAAAGCAGAACGGATTCAGATGACTGCCCATGTTAGTGAGGCCATTAACCAAGCAGGAGGCTGGATTACTGACTTCCACCAATACTCGAACATCTTAATCTGCATCAACTTTTAAGTACCCGGCTAGCGTTCAATACTTTCCTGCTGATTTCTATTTAAATATTCATCAATTTTTACATTTGTCTCATTGAAAAAACTTACTATTTCTGGAGAAAATTGATTAGTCTGTAGTCGTCCAGCTTTAATATCAAGAATTATATTTTTATCTTTAGTAAAAATGGTTAAATCTTCTTGTTGAGCATTAAAAGAAATGTCGTATACTTTTCCTTGAACTTGAGTAGAACCATCGGCTCCAGGTTTACCCATAACTGAGCCAATTTTTTGAGCAATTTGAGTAATTTGGCTAATGGATTGGTACTCGTGAGTATCCTGATTCATGGCTGCAAAAGCTTTGTCTGAAAGTTTTTGACTTTGTTTAAATTCATTAACAACCTCCACAATCCTCTGTTTATATTCATCTGGTTTACCCAACTTTTCAGCAGCTTTGTACCAATCTCTCAACTCATCAATAGTCACTGGTTTATTAATATTTTGGCGATTAATTGGCACAGGATCATTTTTCTCAATCTTGGGTGTAGGAAAGGCAACAATTTTGCCATCAACATAATCCCCCAGAGGTTCCATCTGTAGCCCCCATACCTTCTGTTTTCCCGTAAATAATTCTGGTAATGCTTTGGCTGAATGCTTTTCCATTTGCGCCCATTGCTGTTGGTAAGTGGGGTCAGACATCATCTGTTGAGTGATTTGGTACTGCTTGCCCACTCGAAAGGCTACTTCCTTACCTCCCCCAGACGCGATTGCAATATCACCTTCTTTAAATCCATACTGTTTGTAAGGTTCATAAGCTCTAGTGGTGTGAGTCCTGCCATATCCCCGCATGGCATCAATGCAAGTATCCACTGGAAGAGAATTTGATTCGCCTCGCATAATCAGGGGATAGTTCATTGGGATAGGTTTACCAGATATGGTTTGTGGTTGACTAATTGCAGTTTGTTTAAAAATTGGTTGCTCAGGTGTTTTTAAAGATTTCGGTCGATTTGGTAAAGAATGGATTTTTTGCTGATATTCATCTCTGGACTCAATTATTTCCCCAAACTTCCTTGTCATCGCTGCGGCTGTTTGGTCTGGTATGGAGGCAGTCACCAAGTTAAACACCGCCAATCCTTTCTTATTTTCAAGTTGTGCTGGTACTTGAGTAAAAGTTACATCTTGTTTTTCTAGCCACTGGGTGACAGTTTCAACCTTATGGTCATCTACCACCATCCCCATGATCCCCAGCATTTTATCTTCTGGAGTAGTAAACAAAAAAGTGGGGCGTTCTTTAACCTTTTGCAATAACGGCGCACTTTTATCAATCATTTCCTGTTGTGGTGAAGCTACAACTCGCTTATCTGGAAATGCTTGACTTTCCTTAGTCCAAACTTCAGAATATTCAACTGTGCTGGGGTCAATTTTCACAAAGGTATGAGAAAAATTACTTTGCAGTGTAGCTGGTACTTCGGTCAGCTGACCAAATTGCAGAACTCCCAAGTCTTTAAGTGCTTCCTTGTCCTTCTTGAAATGCAACACTCCCAATGGTTTACCATCTAGAAATACAGCATCCCTGGTCTTTGATTGGGGAATTTCTAAATTTACCTTTCTATATTCAGATTGATCAAAAGGTTCATTTTTAAAATCATATACATCAACTCTATTAATTTTTAACAAGTTGCCTTGGGGCGATTCACCAATTAAAGTTGTGGTTTTATTACCATCACCAATAGGTGTGAGTTTCAGGTTGAGTTGATTGCCATTCTTGAGATAATTAACTTGTTGAAGTTGTTTAACTGAATCAGCATCTAATTCCCCAAGTGTTTTCCCATCCAGTTGAATTTTTACCGCTTGATTAGGAACGGGTACTGTCCCAATTGAAAGGTTGGCTGGTTCGGCATGAAACTCACGCCCCGCATAAGAGAATTTACTAATTTCTCTGATCGTAAACTCAACGGGAGCTTTCCCTGGTTGCTCGACAGTACCAATGGCTGTATAGGTTTCCCCAGGCACTATGTTGGCTTGAGCCTTTGTCCCAATGGGTAACTGACTTGTCCTTGGTTCCAACATGGCAAATTCTTTGTACTCCCCAGCATCGTCTTGTACAAATACGAGTCGAGAGCCATAACGTTCATGATCCTGTGGATGATCACTAGCCCTAATTTCTATTGGGTATTTCTCATCTGGGTTCCAAGCTTTACCCTTGAAATTGTTCGCCTCATTGTCAAGCGTCACCAATTTCATGTCTGTAAATTGCAATTCTTTCAGGCGTGACACAATTTCATCCGGGAAAGCAGCAAAGGCGAAATTAGATACTTTTTTCTGGACATCTCGTTGCTTATCTTCTACCTCATCTTGTCTGGTAGCTGATATACTCCAAGCTGCTGCTGCCGCCGATAATCTCTCAGACTCCGGGATAGAAGCACGAAATGCTTCTGCACTTTGGTAAGCTTGCTGAAATAGTAACGAGGTTTGCCCCCGACTCAATTCTGGTTGAATTTCCTTGAGAAAAGCCCCAGCCGTGACCATTCCTGGTTTTAAATTGTAATCTTCTACTGACTGCTGGCTGACTGTTCCTAATCTGCGATATTTAGGTTTACCATCTTCGACCTCTCCATCAATTTGAGCGATCGCCATTAATTTGTGAGGGCGTTCCCGACTGCGATATTGTTCGGAGATTTCTTTAAGCTCAATATTCAACCTTTGGCCATTCCAAATCCCCGGATGACCATAGCGAGTTAAGTTAGTAATTTCTAGTTGCGCTCCTTGCTGTGTTTGAATTATGGCAGATGGTCCGCGCTCAGTTTCCCGTCGTCGCTCCATTGCTGTAGCTGCATTAAATTTCTGGTCAAATTCCTGCTTGGCTAAGATGGCAGAAAATCTTTGCTGTGGGGTGAATTCTACTTCCTTGAACAAATCTTGGAATTGGACTATGGGACGAGATTCGAGTTGGGAATTTTCAAAGTATTTATTAGTTTGGCTGATTAATAATTCTACAGGTGAGTAGCCTTTGGGAGTAATACCAGTGTTTAAATAAGCAGCTTTTGATTTTTTATCTTTAATATAATTAACGTCACGATATAAATAGCGTTGATTCTCCCTGACTAAATCCATATCAGGTGTTTTGGCACTTTTGAATAAATCTACCGCTATTTGGTTCTGATAACAACCTTCTTCAATCATACTGCGATACATTTGACGGTTTACATCCATCGCCTGTTGTATAATCTCTGGCGTTCTATGAGGATTTTCGGCTAGGGCTACAAACTTTTCCATATAGGGTTTATATTCTGACCTAATTGGTTTGGGTTTGTCGTAACGTTCTTGTTCAAATAAACTTTGATAATGATGGGAAACTTGGTCTAAATATTGTGATTTTAGCTCCGGTGTGCCATAAGTATTGAGAACTTCAATTTCTGACTCCAATGCTTCCAAGGCTGTAACTTGATTATTAATGATCCCCACGCTGATGCTGTCGCTCATGTGGATGGCAATTTCTTCAAAGGGTGGTTGGGTTTTATCTTCCCTATAAAATGATTGCTTTTTCAGCTTGACTGTGGGAGAGTATGCATTTTCGGGCTTGTTTCTGTATTCAGCTTCTGCTGTAAAATTGGGGTATTTACTTGCTTGAGCGACACCAATGCAGTCACCATCAAAATCTCTAGCCTGACGTTCAGATTCCGTTTCTATTGGTGCAACTTCACCAGCTTCCAATCTTGCTTGTATTCGTTTATGATCTTCATCATTAACTACGATGATTCCTTTTAAAGCTTTACCATCTGGAGCTAGACGGTCTTCAATATGCTTGTTAACAGAAACACATAACCCATTAGAGTTAAGAAAAGGAGAACGAAAGTTAAGGACTTTTTCGCCTTCATCCATCCAAGGCACACAAATTTCCCCATTTTTCAATTCCTTAGAAGGAATAATCATTCCCCGGTCAAAAGTCAGTGTTTTACCAACAGCAATATCACGCCATTCATTCTGGATAAATTTATTTAACTCTTGTTTAACCTTCTCAGTTTCTATAAGTTGATTATGTCCTAGCAAATCTGATTTTATAATTTTATACATTAAGGAATCATCTTGCTCTTTTTCAGCTTCATCATCTAACTGATTTTCTTCAGGACTAAATAAATCTAGTTGTTTGACAAAAGTTTCCTTAATTTCTGGCGTAATTATTTCTTGCTGTATAGATGCCTTTTGTTCCTCAGTAAAGGCTTTGCGTTTTTCATACTTCTCACAGTACAGTTCAGCCACCTTTCTAGGGTCATCTTGAACTTCTGCTAGTTGTTGAGCTTGTAGTTCCAGTTCCTCCGCGAAGTCTTTGATTCCTTGGGGGAATGATGCCAGTAATTGAGATATGGCAGTTTTACCCTTCTCTGATTGGGCTTTTTCACCTAACCAAATATTTTGCTGGTATAGCCCTGGTTTGATCTGTGGTTTACTTGGTCTATCTGGGTTATCTTTGTCCGTGCCTTTGAAACTGGATACAGGAATAATTAGGTCAATTTTGGGTTTATTATTAAGATTTGCATATTCTATTATATTTAGTTTGTAGGGTCGCAATGTCCCTTTGCCAAAACGATACTTAGTATCTTCTCCATCACCTTCTTTCCAACCAAAGCGATGCTGAATTACACGATAAGTTTTATCTTGTTGTTCTTCTCTTTTGGTAACCTTATCATATAGCTCTGTGGAAATTTGACCGTAGCAATCTCCTACCAATTTCCACGCAACCTTATCCTCAATCACTCCCCCATTTTCGCCTGTACTATCGTCTACTACCAGAACATTTAATTTCTCATTGATTGAATCTTTGCAAGAACCTAAAAATATTGAACCATAAGCCCCCCGGTCTTTCCGGTCTGGACAAAGTTTCTCAATTACTTCCAAACATTCTGGTTCTCCATAGAGCAATCGAGTTTTTGAAGATAACAGCAGAACGTGACCATCTGGATGATTTTGTAAATCTTCTGCTTTACTATATTCATCAATATGTCCAAAAGAAAAATCTTTACCTGGAAAGTAAGATTCAAGTAGTGTATTATCTAACTTTTCAGTTAAAATGGAATCAGGATTCTTGCTATCTCCGTCAGTATGAATCCATTGATTTAATCTAGTATCAAAGTGTTTGAACTCTAAGGTCATAAATTTTTAGTTTATTGTAATTTTTGGAGGTTTGATATGTCACGAATTAAACGTTGGATTAATATGAACAAAAAAGAATTTAATGCTGATGGAACAATGAAAGATGAGGTTAGACAACAAAAAATATCTCAAGGGAGAAATCCAGCCGCAATTGACGACTATGCTCTAAGAGCGAAACAAGAGTATGATGAGTGGAAACTTTTAGACGAAACAGACCCAGAGCCGTGGCCTGTGTATACTGCCTACGATTTCTTCACCGCCGAAGAAAAGCAACAGTTTAACCCAGATGGCTCTCTCAAACCCGAATATGTGGAGCAAGCGCTTCAAAAGGGCATCAGTGAGAACTGGTTGGAAGAAATGGAACGACGCAAGAAAATAGATGTTGATAATTACAATGCGGTGTCTGCAAAATATGCCGAACAAGGTATCAACTTTGGTGAAGAACAAATGCAGGAAAGAATTGCTTCTAGCAAAACATACGGTCAACGGCTGAAGCAAATGGCTATAGACTTGCGGAACTGTGAACCTGCCGATAGCTTGCCCTTTGATAAGGAAACCACCTATTGGTAAACAATTCAGGGTTTGACTACTATTCATCGGATTTGAATTGACCCTGAATTTTACCTTTTTGTTCGTTGTGAGTGAAATGGCCGCGATCGCCTTTCGCGGAGCGTCTCGTAGAGAAGGCATCGCCCTCTGAAAAAAATTGATTGCGTTCTACAGAATTAGAGACGGTGGGGTTCTGGGTTTGGGAACGTGACAACACCCCATGAGAGAACGCAATCATCCCCAGAATTGCAAAGGAAGTGATGCAGACTCTTTGCAATGAGTTGAATATGGATCTTTCTCTGACTTCTTGAGCCAGGATGTCGTATAGTTTATTTTCGCCAGTTCGTCTTTTGAGGTAATCCAATACCTTAAGACACTGGGTAATATCCTCGCCTCTTTTAGCCTTTTGGCAAATCAAAACTTCCATCAATTCTTTACGGTTTTCAGGAGTGGATAAATCTATTTCATCCCACTCTGTTGTTCTTGATTCGCCAGTAAAGCCGAGTTTACTCTGTTCCAGTTCATAATCCAAAAGCTGCATCTTTCTTCACCAGTAAACGTTAAAGAAAGAATACTCACAAGTCAAATCAAAAACAATCAACTTTATTACTATCTTGATCTAATACTTTTGTCTGTTCGGTTATTACGGTTACAATTCTAGGTCTAAATCATTACTTTTTTCCCAAAAATATTGCTGTTGTGGAACTGGGTGGTCAGCACGAAAAGGATTTGTGCCATCTACAAATATTTCCTGTGCCAGAGTCCGTCCATCACCATCTGTGTCACTTTGCAGAATGAAATTCACTACATGGGAGGGCATACCGTTGGTTATGGCCTGCCCATAAAATACCTTGACAAACTCAATCGATGCCTCGCTGTTTGACAAAATGGCTAATGTTCGTCTCGCGTCTTGAATAGTCATCTTGCGAACATCTTTCACACCAGCTTCTTGCCAAATATCATTGAAAAATTCAGTTTTTTCTTCAGACATTTGTTCTCTGGCGAATTTTGCTAGTTGTTCAGCTTGAAGTTCAAAGTCAAAGTTTTCAGATTCAGACATGATATTGACCTGATTGAATATTTTTCACCGCTTTCTGTGCCAAAAAAAGCGGCAATCAATGCACAGCCTATTTTGCCGTCAACGCGAAGGAATTGCGTTTGCTGGAATTCACCATTTTCATGAGATGCTGATTCAGATAACTTTGGGCAGAGATATACAAACTCTCCCAAAGCTCTTGAGAGCGACTGACTTTAGTTCCGACTGTATTCCCTGCCATTTTCTCAGAAACCAAGTATTTACGATAATGATTCCCCCACAGATGTTGCAGGAAGTTCTCAGCCAACTCCTCAAAAGGAATAATCCAGTTGTAATCCTCATCCAGGAAGACCCGATAGGAGGCAACTATAGGTAATGCCAAATCAGTTGGCGCACCAAACCCAAAGGAATACTTACTATCGGGAAGCAGAGTATTTTTTCTTGTATCGATTGATGCTAAATCATTTACACCCTTTCTTCTGGGGTTGCTGATATGCTCTTGAACAATTTCATACAATCTTTGTTCAATCCACATAGCTTGCGAAAGCAGAGGGAGTAGCTTATTCAATCTTTCCCTCTCAGTATCTGTGATGTGACTGGGGGTATTTGTACCCGTAGGATGCTTCGTTCTTTTATTGCTATCAGGGTTGTACCTGTTTCTGTCCAGGCAGTTGATTAATTTGAATAGGTGAGTAACATTACACTGGGCATTTCTGGGAGCGCCAGTTTGGTTCTGGTAATAGGCAACTCTAAACTTTCTATCTTCCGTTCTTTCTAACTCGGCTAAATACTGCTTGATAAATTCATAATCACCCCTGGCGTTGACTTTGGAGCGAGAATCTACGGGGGAAGTGGTATTGGAAGCTAGAGCAATATCTTTAGCTTCTACTTCATTTAAACCAATGTGGATGGTAACTTTGACTTTGGCTTGGCTGAGGTCATATTTGTAATTTCTCGCTTGCTCAAATGCTAGAACTGTGTGACCGCCATTGATGATGCCATCGCTACCCCCCTCGGAAGCTTCGAGTATTTCTAGTTCCAGTTCAGTTTTGTTCTTATTGGGTTTAACCTTATTGGCACAGAGGACTATACCACTGTGACGCTCGAAGAATTTGGCGGGTTGAGTCGTCAAGGAGTCAAAGATTTGCCTGTAAGTTGCACTTCTGCGGTTGGGTTCGCGGATGTTAGGTTCTAGGGGTAAGTCCGTGGGGAATTTATCAATGTGGGCAGTGGCGATAATGCAATTCGGGTTGGCATTGAAATAGTTATCTATTTTCAGAATCCAAGTTTTCGGCATGGTTTATTTTCTCGCAGGAGCAAAACTTTATAGTAACGCTTGAGTTATTTAGTACAATTGTCCTAGTAAATGTTGAATTCGCTCAAAGACAAAACACAAAACACGATGCTTCTGATTGACTTCAGAGGCATTTTTATCCTTTCGCTGACTGAAATACAAATAATAATATAGCGATCGCACCAATCAGGAAAGTCATTTGCATTAAACTCAACATGACGTTGATACTGAAAATATCCCCATAAGTTTGGTGAACATTGCCAATCAATTGTCGGGCTTTGTAGACATCATTCCAGATTAATGCTGACCTTTCCACAGTCCCAAGACCAGGAAATTTACATTGTTTAAACAAATTCTTCCCATAACAATCACAGGCATTAGTTTCTTGTACTGACAATCTTCGTCTCTCTCGTTCAGGTTTTTGCCAACAAGGGTCTTTGGCTACATCTTCACTCAGTCCACTGAGTGTTACTAGGGATTCAAAAGGGTACTTAGTCAACATCAACTGGTTAAGAAATTTTCCACTGTCTATGAACTACCCATAGTTGGCTCCGCCTGAACTATGGGTTTCTACATCCCTTAGTTCGTTGCTAGCAGAAACTTCTACAGATTTTTGACGCTTCTTCGTCCCTAGTTGCTTCATACTTCCTGCTTGTTTGCGGGTGTATGAAGTAGAGCTAGGCGACTCTGCGTCTACGAGGTTAGTTCCTAACCCCGGTAGTGTTCCTTTCGACCAATAAAGCATAACTTCGGCAGCAGCGATGTCGCGGTCTTGAATATATCCACAAACCCCACACTCGTGTACTCTAATATTGAGTGTTTTCTTGTGTTGATGACCACACTTAGGACAGGTTTGACTAGGCTTTACTTTCTTAGTTGGAACTTCAACGAACACACCACCAATTTGTTCTACTTTGTACTTGATGGTACTGCGAAGCATTCCAAAACCAAGATCCAGTATTGACTTATTCAAACCAGCTTTTTGCTTTTTACGCTGACCTTTCTTAGCTTTACTAGTCATATTTTTGACCTCTAGTTTTTCGGTGGCAACGAAGCTATTACTGCTGATTATTTCTGCTGCCACTTGATGAACCCAGTTTTGACGCTGGTTAGCAACTTGACGAGTTAGTTTACTAACCTGAGCTTGGGCTTGTTTCCATCTTCTAGAAGCCTTGACCTTCTTGTTTCTGTTGGGTGCGCGTTTGCGCCTTTTTTCTTTAGATACCTTTTTTATTTTCTGTTCAGCATTCCTCAAAAACTTGGGAGCATCAATTTGTTGATGATTTTCTCCATCGGTAATTGATAATGCTGATTTACAACCAAAATCAATGCCAATTGCACCAGTTGGCAAAACTTCAGGCTTTAACGCTTGATCTAAAACGTCAACAGTAATAGATGCGTACCATTTACCGTTACGGTAAACAATAGTGCAAGTGGTTGGTTTGCCCCAATACTTTGCTTTCCCTCGCATCTGAATCCGTCCAATTTTAGACAAGTTTAAGTAACCATTTTCACCATTTGATTCTACCGAATAACCAGTTTTAGCCGGATAAGTCCAACCTGAATAATGGCGTATTGACTTGAATCTTGGACGCTTGCCTAAACCTTTAAACCAACGTTCAAAAGCAAAATCAACACGCTTCAAGGTTGCTTGCAAAGCTTGTGAATTAATTTCTTTATATTCTGTCCAAACTTCCTTGAACGCTGGTAAACAATTCTGTTGCTCAAAATAATCAACCTTGTGGTTGAATTTTTGATATTGCGTAAACCTATTATTGACTGCGGCATTATAGAGGTCTTTGTGTAACTTTTGGTGATACCGCAAAGACTGCTGTGTTTGCTTATTTGGGTATAACCGGAAAGTCATTCGCCTCGTAGCCACTGATTTATTTGTCTCCTATATGCGACTTATTCTATGATATTACAAACGATAATAACAGAGCCAACTTGTATTAAATTCCCATCTGATAAAGCCTGTGATTGTTGATGCCTAAGTTGTGTGCTACCAATACGAGTTCCACTGCTGCTGCCCACGTCAAATAACCAATATTGGTTTTTTCCCCAAAGGATGGCGGCATGATAACTATCTACATCTTTGTCGCTGACCACCAAATCATTATCTGGGTCACTGCCAATAGTAAATGGCAGTTGAGTAACTGTGCATTGTTGAATAGGGTTGGTATGGGCAGTTAGTTGTAGAGTTTGCATGAGTATTTTGGCTTTTGTTAATCATCGCTACGCGAAAACTGCATTGAAGTATGGCGATGGAAACTTAAGAAGAGTAAAAAATATTTTAATCGGCTTAGTTTTGGGGATTTTTGTGACTTCCATAGCATCAAATCTCCTCCTTTCAAATTCTTTATTTAAATCAGTATATTGTAATTGGGAAGAATTAGAAGAAATATTCCAACTTCAAAAGTAAATTTGATAAAAGCAGTTATACACTGCTTTTATTTTTCTTATCAAGAGATAAAATCACACACCTTCGTGCATGGGCATAAAACCCTGTTGAATCCATACATCTTCAGGAATTTTGCCATTATAATAAGTTGGTTGATTATCGGTTGGCACTAAAGTTTTTCCTTGACGATCATGACCTAAATTTTTGTCCAACATTTTAATGTGGCTAATATGGCTTGTCCAAACATCAGTTACTCTATCCCCCAAATCAAGAGTATCTAACTTCTTTGGAATTGACACATTGCCATTCCAAACAATCGGTATGCCCTCATTCTCAAAATGTTCAGTCAACTCTTGTCGAACAAATTCAGCCGTTCCACCACAAATTACAATCTCATCCAAGTCCGCAATATTTCGCATCCATCTGAGTACAGCAAGACAATACTCGTCGCGCACATCTGGCAATAACTTTTGAAACAGCTTTAAATCCGACTCTATCCCAGACTCCGTAGTTTTGCGTGATAAAGCACGTAGGTCATCAAAATCGCCCTTACCTGCTGCCAATAAAGCCGGTATCAAACGCGAATCATATTTAGATAAACCAACAGCAGTACGTTCAACAAACTGTGCTACTACCCAACTCATACCCCATTGGGTAGACTCTGCTAGGGATGGGTTGCCCTTTTGGGAAAGATAAAAACTGGCGTTCCGATACCCTAACATCAGCATCCCAATGTTATTTTGGAAATATTTATTTTGGATACTACGACGATAATATGCCATAATTCCAGAGCCTTCTCGAGAAACATCAAAATTACGTAGCTTCCCTTTTAGCCTGACTGTCGGTGTTGTTACACCTTTTTTCAAAGCTTGTGCTAACTCTATTGCTAACTGTTCACCATCGCTGACTTCTCCTGGTGGTAGCAATAGTTGTACAAAAACCTCACTAAAAGAGTTTAAATTAAAATTACGGCAAGCTAGCCATAACATGGCCATAATTTTTGGCAGCGCATACTGATACTTTAAATCTCGTATCGCTGCCGTCCCTGCAAACATAGTTTTTGCTAACTCACCTAATACATAGTATTCTTCACCCAATCCCACCCAAGCATTGTTGCCATGAAAAAATTGATTTTGTTGAATCAACCGCTCAATTGAACCTTGGCTCACATCTGCAACTTCTGGGGACATTGCCAATACTATCGGTATACCATCTGGATATATTTGTGCGATCGCTTTAGTTTGACTGCCACCTAAATCACAAGTCAAGACCAGCCTAGTGACATTTTTTGATTTATCTTGATTTTTAGTCATGTTTTTCTTGATTTATTACCCTAAACCCATCATTCGATTCGCGTCTCTTAATTCTTCGGGCTTTGGCATCCTCATTAATGCCGCCTCTACATCCCAGTCGTCATCATCCTCATCAATCTCATCCTCATTAGTTTGAGCATTTGACTGACTACTATTATTTGAATGACTATCAGAAATCTCTCCCCAGGTAGATGTTTTATCATTTGCTGATACAAATGTTTGGTTGATAACTACTGGCGCAACATGAACTGGTTCAATATCAAGCCCACAGATTCGACGAATGGTGCTGATTTGCGCTTCTAATTTAGCGATCGCACGAATCCCTGCTTGCCTTAGTTTTTCTCCACCCACCCCTTTTGACAATAATGTTAAAGGTAGCCAGTGTGCCTTGAGAGTAGACAAAACTAATTCAGGAAAGCTCTCATTTTCATCAAAAGGGTCAGATTGCAAGTAACTAATTACTTGTCCATCCACACTATCATCTAATCGCTTTATTGAAATCCTTTGGTGCTTTGCATCTGTCATATTCTTGTGTTTTAAAATCTTGATAACAGGAATGCAGATGCGATAAATTATCGCATCACTACCATTTAAAGAATAACAAATGAATTCTCAACGAGCAATAATAAATCATTTTCTTGTTAAGCCTTTCTGAATTCGACAACTAATTTTGATAACACTTTTACTATTTATTTAAATTTTAAATTTATTCAGCCAAGATAGTTCTTCGTTTATTTGTAAACTTATTGCTAGTAAACACCACAATCTACATAGATTTAATTTAGTTTAACAGTGGTATTTTTGTGTAATTTAACACTATGTCTTTGGCACGCTTCAAATTATCAACAGAAGGGCTTTTAGATATCAAAAGGACGCTGTTGAGCAACGAAAAAACTTTATTGCTCCCGAAAAACACATAATGTAACCAAAATGCGATAGTTTAATGACATCCCAATGAGCGTAAAAAATCACCAAAATCGACATATTTTGAGACTTTTATGCCTTGTCTACGCCTCCTATTTTTAGTTAAAAACCGCTCAAAAGCATATACAGAGAAAGTTACAGCCGTTTTTATTAGAAAATTTTGACTCAAAAATCATAATACATTCATGTTGCAAAAGTAATTCAAAAAACTGTTCACAAATTATTCTGTAGTTCTTTATAATACTTATAGTTACAAAAGAGTTGTGTCAGCCTTTGAAAAAAGGTCGAGTGAATCCGAAGCAGCCTGATAATTATCATTAAGATAGCCTTATTGACACTTGAATAACTGAAAACCCTTGTATTTACGTTAAATTAGCCAGTTTTTAGTCAACAGTCACAGAGGTATTTTTGATAGTAATTTGAGGTAAAGATTGACCCCAAAACAGCATTTTTCTCGTGATTTACTGCTAATAATAAACCAAGACACCACCTGATGACTTCATTAACCCTAAAACCCTGTAAATTAGCCGTTAAATAGCCTTTTTGTTATACTTATAAGGGATGGGTTTCTCTCTAATGATGACACAAGGCAGGACTACCGCCATCCCATGAGTGTCAGGTGCAATTTATTAGAACTGTACTCACTACAGTTCTAAAATCTACGGGTGAGATTTCCGTCCCGTTCATGCTCGCCCAGAGACAACCCACAATTACCCTTTGGGGCATGAAAACTGGAGTAAATATACAACTGAGAACAGATGGCAGGTTTAGCAATTTTACGAGTGGTGAAGCTGAAATCTTTTGGCAATGTGGGGGGTAGTGAAGCCCATACTGCCAGACTTCAAGAAACTGCTAATGCTGACCCACAAAAAACAAATATCAGGTTGGTTGGGGACATTGACCATCCCTTGAAGGAAATTGTCAAACTCAAAATTAAGTCTTGCACAAAATACAAGCCCCGCAAAGATGCCGTGTTGTGTAGCGAGATGTTTTTGAGTGCCAGCCCAGAATATTTTCGCCCTTATGACCCATCACTAGCGGGAGAATGGGATCAGGAACGATTGAGGAATTTTTCTAACACCTCTAAGAACTGGCTGATTGAAAATTACGGTGATAAATGCGTAAGAGCAGAGTTACACCTGGATGAAGCCACCCCTCACATTCACGCTTACATAGTGCCGATTGACGAAAAAGCCCATCTTCTCAGTCATTACAAAATGTTTGGCGGTTCACCTAAAGAGTGCAGAATCAAGTTATCCAAATTGCAGGATAGTTATGCTCAAGCACTAGCACCATTGGGTATTGAACGAGGGGTCAAAGGCAGTAAAGCCACCCACACTAAAATTAAGGAATATTACCAAGCCGTAAATAGTCAACCTTTGACTTTGGAACTTGAACGATTAGAACCCATATTGGGAGAAACAGCACAACGATTCTATACTCGGATGAAAGCTGACCCAGTGATTCAAGCACTCGATCATCAATTAGCGGATCGTCAACGCGCCATTGAACATGAACAACGAGCTGTTCAAAATGCGATCGCTAGTGAAAAACTCCGGCAACAGCAAGAAACCACAATCAAACAACTCGAATCAGAAAGCTGGGACTTGCGGCAGCAGACAGAAAAACTACGCGACTTATCCCTGGAGGATGTAGCTTGGCTGTTGGGGTTAGACCGTGACCACAACCAGCCAGGGCAATGGAGAGGCCAGGGTCATATCATGAATATAGATGGCTCCAAATTCTATGACTTTCATCCCAGTGAACAAAAGGGTGGCGGTGGTGCTATTGACTTGGTGATGCACGTTAACCAGTGTGATAATGCCCAGGCGATCGCTTGGGTACATGATAATTTTGGTGAAGCTGGGGTAGAAAAGGCAGTCATCGCCCAAGCTCGAAAAATCGCCACTGAATTTGCACAGTTAGAACCCAGACCCAAGTTTGTACCCCCACCAGCTGATGACCACCAATGGCATAAAGTCAAAAATTATCTTACCTATTCGCGAGAATTACTACCAAGTTTTATCCAAGCCGTTCATGATCAAGGTTTAATTTACGCTGACGAGCAACAAAACGCCGTGTTCTTAATGCGGAATCTAGATGGTGAAACCACTGGTGCATTTTTAAATGTAACAGAAGGGGAAGATAACAGCTTTGAGGGTTATGTGACAGGAAGTAAGCGAACTGATGGGTGGTTTCATTTAAAACTGGGAGGAGAACCAAACGGTGAAATTGAAAAAGTTGTATTGTGTAAATCCCCCATTGAGGTGCTGTCATTTGCCACTCTGGAAATGGAAGTTGAGCAAGGAATACCCAAAACCAAGACAATGTACATGGCAGTGGATAGCCCCAAAAGTCTGCCTGTAGAATTTATCCAAACTGTCCCCGCAGTAGAAGTGGCCTATGACAATGATCATGCCGGGAATGAGACGGCACGAATGATCATGGAACAGTTACATCATGCCATGCGAGTTAAACCCAAAGGTAAAGATTGGAATGATACCCTGTCTGCATGGAGAAAGTACCAAAAGCAACAGAAGCGTGACCACCAGCACCAGCAGCCGGGGCAGGAACTGGAACTGTGACCAAAAGACCAAAAATGTGTTCCATCATTTAATTGGATGGAATAGTCCATCGTCACCAAAGCGCCACCCAACAGAACCAGGATCTTTCGACCTGCACCATCTTTCAAAGTCCTTAGAACTCTGATTATTTCGTTCTCGCTCTAAAGTGGCTAAATCGACACCCAATCTTTTAGCCAGATTTACCCCTTGATACGCTTGCAGTTCTAACTGCGGTGGATGATATTGGTAGGACTGCTTTCTTTGAGGACTTGCAGAACGCTGTCCAAGTAAAGAAATAGCTCCTTCAATTTGTGCCAACCTCAAAGATATGGCTTCGGTCTTTTGTTCCAACAATGAAAGTCTTTGTTTTGAACTATCGTCTACACCAGCATCTTGTCCATTAGCCATTTGAGTCACAAAGGCTTCGAGTTGGTGTAGACGAGTTTCTACACTTGTTTCTGTGCCAGGAACTTGCCCCAGAATATGATGCAAGCCTTGAATCACTAAATCGGTAGCCGTAGTGTTACGTTCTCGTGCAGCTTTGCGGAGTGCATTGGTGAGGGTTTTGGGGAGTTTGAAGTTTATTGATTCGCGTTCTGTGTTAGCCATTTCTACACCACTTATATACCCTAGTACAGACAGTTTAACCCATTGACTAAGCCTCGTTGGGGCGGGTGTAGGGTATTGGGAAACAGGAAGGTATTTTCTTAGAGAATAGCGTTGAAACCTAGAAATTGGTTATTTCTATTTTGTATTCACACTTCAACTTTTTTGGCAATAGTAAGAAAGTATGATATTGATCCCGTAATTTAGTTTATTCCCTTATGGAAGCAGAATATGCCATATTGATCGCAAATCAGGACAACGAAAAGCAGGATTTATGGTTGAAATATGGCATCCGATGGAGTTCAACCATCCATCGGGAAAAATAGTTCGTGTAGTAAATATTCCTAGTGGAGTAGAGTTATTCGCTGAAGATGTATTTTGTCTACTTGGTGTGGAAGTTTCAAATTTAAAGCATGACATTGAAATTAACCAACGATATGTCGTCGTAAATGGAGAAGTATGCCGGGCTGATACCATGCCTGCTTCATCTATTTATTCCCTAAATTACACAAATCCCAAGCTGACAAGAAAATTAGGGTATTGGGTAAGAACAGATATTATTTCAACTTTGACAGAAAATGTCGCTTCGACTTATTCTCCAAAATATAAAAATAACAATATTAATTTCACTTCTAAAGAATCAATAATAAATTATTTAAAATATCAGAAATCAGACTGGGCAATAAATCAAGAGGAAATTGTGGATTTTTACTTGCGTTTCATCAACAAAACAATTCCCTTCGGATGTGATTATCCTACTGTTCAAGACAATCAAGAAGAACAATCAAGAATTTACTATCTACAAATAATACAAAATGTAACCAAGGATTACGATGGATATGAAAGCTTGTATAAAAAATTAGTTTTATCAACGACAAACCTACTAATGGCACAAGAATTAGATTTAGTAGTTTTTGTCGTTCTCAAAAGACTGCCTCAAACAGATTTTCCATTGGATGTAATTAAACAAGGGTTAGTGTTACAAGCTTTAAAATCCGTTCATGCATCACGATTTAGTTATTTCAATTGTGTCGAGCCTTTTTATTTGAGGCTCTTACAGTATTTGTCTAATGAAATAATTGCTTAGTATGGGTAGAAAAAAAATGACATCACAAGAAAATACTTCTCGTAGATTGGTTATCGTAACTGGTGATAAAGGGGGCGTTGGTAAGAGTACCTTTGCAAGAGGACTTTTACAAGCCTGGATAGATGAACAACAAGATTTTGTAGCTTTTGATGCGGATGTTTCAAATCCACAGATAAAAAGATTTTACAGTAACGAATGTACAATTGAACCACTTAATATATTTAAAAGGGGACAAACAGATATATTTTTACAAGGACTGGGAAAATATATCTTTACCCCTGATAAATCAATTGAAGATGGTGAAACTGGTAAAGTTGTGTTTTCTTCAAAATCATTATTTTTGTTGGAATTACCACCACAATCTAGCAACATTTTGAAGGATTTTGTCCAAGATATGGATCTTTTTGAAACCATCAAAAATATTTACCAAATGAGAGTAACTATGGTAGTAGTTATCTCTCGGACATTAGATTCAGTCAACCAGTTTGTTAACTTGTATAGTTACTGCCAAAATAATGTTGACTATATAGTGGTCAAAAATATTTTTTTTGGAGAAGACAACGAATTTAGCAGATACAATAATTCAGAAATAATTCAAAAAATTAAATCTGATTCAGCCAACAAACAATATATTCACGAAATATGTATGCCGGATCTAATTGAACACGCTTATGATTATCTTGATCAACAAAGCTATTCCTTTGCTAAAGGGATACAACAAAATGATCTCATTGCTGTAAAAGGAAGGGTGACAGCATGGCTACGCAAGTTCAAAGATTCCATTAAACCAGTCAGACATTTATTAGGTTTACCCAATTCAGATGCTGCAAAATAAGCGGATGATTATGACTGTAGGCGATTCCCGTGTTGGGAAATCTACAGTCTGTAAACTGTTGATTGATTTACTTTATTCTCAAGGTAAAACTGTCAAAGCTTACGACCATGATAATTTTCATAAACTACAAGCATACAGTAATTTAATTGCTGTTAATACTTTGGATTTTCTTAAGAGTGAAACTGACCAAGTATTAGAAGATTTAAAACATGGACAACTAGAGGTAATTCTTTTAGATATGCCTGGACAGTATGTAGACAAAATTTGTAATTTTATTGATGAATCAGATTTTTTTAATCTGCTAAATGAATCTGGTTGGAGATTAACATTTCTTCAACCTATCTCACATAGATTAAATTGTCTACAATTTATGGAGGAAATTATAAATTTCTCTAAGGAGTATGCCAATTATATAGTGATCAAAAATTATCACTTTGATCACAGATTTAAAAACTATCATACTTCTATGCAGAAGAAATTATATTCAGTAGGTGGTATTGATATAACTTTAACTAAATTACATACTGACCACTATGAAGCAATGGAAAGAACTAATAAACCTTACTCGCAGATACGTGATGATAAATCGATATATATTCTTTACCGCTCATATATATATCGTTGGATACAAAATTTTAATCAAGAACTACTTAAAAGCCAAGTGGCTAGTAATTATCTGTGTTTATCCAAATTGAATTTTTAGGAGTGACTATGACGATTTCGATGGAAGATGCAATGCGCGGATATTCGGAATCAGAGCAAGCTAAAATTCAGGAACTATCCCTTTCTCTGGGCATTTCTCCTGATGATCCCATGTTTCAGATCATGCTAACTCTGGGACGATATGAAGAGACAATGATTGAAATTCCGGCTCGAATGGAAGCGATGGTAGAAGCCTGGGCAGTTCTCATCGACAGAAAACTGGAGCAAACTAGCAAAACAACTCAGTCAATGCACTATGCCGTTGTGAGTTCTTCTGTAAGAGAAGTTTTAGCACAAGAGTTACCAAATTTATCACCAAAAATGCTAGAACCAGGAAAGATGAAACTGGAGATTTGGCCTATCTCTGCAATTTTTGGAGGGGTAATGGCGGCAGGGGCGCTCTTGGGTTCCCTGACTACTTGGAATATTGTCGCTAATTACGTAGGTGTTGCATCTATTGTTACGAAAAATGATTTGCAACTCTTGTCATGGGTAAAATCTGAAGAGGGCCAGTTTGCTAGGGAAATAGTTAAAAATAATCAATCAACTATCTCCGCTTGTAAAGCCGACAAAAATCGACTCCAGGGACATTGCCTGATTAAAATTAAATAGCTTCTTCTTCAATATTTGCTTGAAGAAGGTCACAATTTTGTAAATAACCGAGCTTTTGTCCTTGAGCAATTGCGCCTACTCGATTTCTAGCGTTCATTTTGGTGAACAAATTTGATATATGGCATTTGACAGTATTTTGAGTAATAAATAACTTGTTGGCTATCACTCTATTGGACAAACCACAAGCTATTAATTTTAATATCTTGATTTCAGTTGTAGTGAGTTTGGCTTCGTATAATTTTCCTTTTCTCAGTCCTTTTTTGAAATTAGGTTTTAAAAAAAATTTTGTAATTTTAGGGTCTAAAAATCTTTCTTTTCTATAGGTTCTGTGAATTGCGTAGGTGATATTTTCTGTGTCTTGCTTCAACAAATATGAATCTGCCCCACATTCAAAAGCTGAGTTTACTGTAAATTCATTCGATTGGCAGGTAATAATTATTACCTTGGCATTGGTTCTTTCTTTAATGGTGGAAACAACTTGTAACCCATTCATATCCGGCAAACCAATATCGACTAAAACAATATCAGGTTTAGTTTCCTCAACCAGGATAATTCCTTTTTCACCACTTTCCGCTTCACCACATAAATTCATATTTGGATCTTCAGCGATTACTGCCCTGATACCCATTCTGATGAGGGGTTCATCTTCAATGACTACTATGTGAATCATTTGAGGCACTTTGTATAATTACTTATTATACATATATCATAAAAATACTAATTAATTACTTAAAATGAAAATTATTTCAACCTTTGTACCATACATCCTATCCCTAAATCCTCGTGAATATATCTAAAGACATACTTCTAAAGATAGATATTTCATTTACATCCTATACCCAATACTCTTACTATCAACTTATCCTAAGTATTTCTACTATTATAAAATAAGAGAATCTAAAGCAATACTTATGCTAATTAAAAGTGTTCTTACATCTTCAGCTTTTCTGCATGATATTCTCAACCCTCTTATAGGGATTAGGATTATTTTGAACCAACTCATAATTGGGCATTATGGTCATACATTGGAAGACATCAAACCAGTTTTGGAAGCTATTTTGCAGACGAATAGTAGAGTTAGTTATTTGCTGGAAAATCAAAGTAAAGAAAGGTCTGATGATATCTTCAATATTCATCCAGCGTCTATTACACGTTTAGATTTATTCAAGTTTTTGCAAAAACTGCATTTGGAATTTTTGCCATTAGCTAAGTGCCGTTCACTCAAACTTAACTATGAATCTCATATACCGTTAGCTCATGGTGCTGAAGTTATGGCTGATGCTGTTTCTTTGGGCAGAATGATATCTAATTTAATACAAAATGCGATTAAATATACTGTTAGTGATGGTGATGTCTTTATTAGATTGTTGAATCAAGGAGATGATTTGGTAATTGAGATTGAAGATACTGGTAAAGGTATTGCCCCACACGAAATACCAAATATATTTTTACCTTTTTACCGAGCGAACACACAATCATCGGGGTCTGGGTTGGGGTTGTATGTAGCGATGATGATTGCAAAAGCTCATGGGCTACAGCTTTTGGTAGACTCGTCTGTGCAAGGAACTAAATTTACGATTATTTTCCCCTATCGTGTTAATAAACCTTATGGGCTTGATGGTACGATACAGGTTAGTGAAGGGGAAAAAAATGCGTTACTTAAACAATGTCAAATTTCTGAACAAGATTGAAACTGGAGTGGAAATTGCTATATTTTTTACTCTATTCTTTGCTGCAATTATTAAGTTTGATGTTGATGTAACACAAGCTTTATTTTACATAATTTTGGCAGTAATAATTTCCCCCTTTTCTAAGATTGAAAGGGGGATAAAACGTCCTTTGTTATTAATTGGATTTGCTGGTGGTATATTCCTCGGTTATTTCTAATCTCCCAGGTCAAGGTTATTATCCTTGTCTTTATTTTGGGCTTCTTGAACGATTCTCTGTTTGTTAAATTCGATTATTCCATGAGTTTCCTGCTCTGTGAGGTTGTTCTCTAAAATCTTGAATTGAGAATTCTTATCATTTTTATACGCATTAAAGGCTTTCTCCGGTTTCCTATCTTTGCGATTAATGCTAAGGAATTGCTTACCTTCTTTCATCAATAGCTGTAACTTGTATCTAACCCCTTCATAGATCCGGGTTCTTGCGTCAGTATTTTGACCTTTGGCAACAATAAGTCCCATCATTGCAGGGATGAGTAATTTATTGGTCGCTTCACTTTGTTCTGGTAAACTACTATAAATTTTTGGAGAAGCTTTGGACTGGTTGTGGTCTGGCTTTTCTTCGAGTTTAGATTGCTGCATTTGCAAGAATTGTGATTTTTTCTCAGCAATTAATCTCTCAACTCTTGTCGGAGTATCTTGTTTCTGTAACTCTACACCCAATTTAGCTTCAAATTTCGATAGATATTCTAAGTAGTACCTATTTTTTAGCTTTTGCCTAAAGTCTTCAAGATTTTGAGTTGTGGGAGACTTGGATAGGAGTTTCGTAAGTTCTTCCTGGCGTTCTTGGGGTAAGGCTTGGTTTTCGGTAGCTAGGGGAGTGGAGTTCTCTTTAGCTTGTTGCATGATCAACGATAGTCTGTAAGCCATCATGTTATTGGAAACCCCTCTAACACGATTGATTGAGTTAATTGTTTCGATAGCTGAGTTATTCATTTTGCTAAAAACCAAAAATTGTCATAAACTTGGATTAAAATTGAATAGCTAAATAAGCAGTTAATTCTTTGTCATGAATCCCTACGCTATCCTCAGTCAGACCGAACATCAGCGTGTTAGTGATGGCATGACCCGACCCCTGCTTGAAAATTGTGAGATTGCCTCACATATTCTTATTTTAGTCTGGCCACAACTCGGTGATTTTGATAGCCTAGAATATGCTTGGTGGTTACAGCGCGAAGCTAAAAAATGGCCCGATGAAAAACTTGCTATTCGTGCAGTGGGAATTGGAAATCGCACTTCTGGAGTAAAATTCTGTGAATATACAGGATTTCCGCCTGAGAATTTATTTGTTGAACCGAATGCAGAACTACATCGCCAACTCAATCTCTATTCAGGTCTGAATCTTTCTTTACCGGGACTTTCTGTGTCTGGGAAAGCTTGGCTAAATTTAATGTTAATGTGTGCAGGGATTGGAAGTCCAGGAACGTTAAAAGAAGTTTTTCGGGGATACAAGGGAGATCGTCAAGCGCCTCAATTAATTGAAGATGATCAAATTATTCAAGGTACTCCTTTACCTGCTTTTCAAGGCTCATTTTTCCAATTAGCTGGCGGAAGTGGGTTTCAACGTCCCTTTGAGTTAGCTACTCTCCGGCTACGGAATATGGTGGAAGTTCTGAGCAATTGGCAAACTTATGTACCATTATCTGCCTACTTAACTCAACGCGGTGGAACTTTTCTGTTTGATTCCACAGGCCAGTTACTTTACGAACATCGAGATCCAGGAATTTTGGGCTTTGCTGCTAATATGAGTCAGCCCCTATCATTTTTATCCTTGATCGAAACAGATAGCTTTATCTCAACTCAAAATTCCTAATTGCTGTTTAGTGATGGAAATTACTAAACAAACCGTTAGAGCATCGTTTGCACTTTTGTTTTGTCCCATCCTTTCCAGTACAAGCGCCACAATGGGGACAAATTTCTCGAATGCGTCCCGATTCCGGCACTTCATCAGACTCGCACAATGCCGCCAGTTGGTCACGTCCTAATAATTGCTCACAAGCCATTGCATGAAATATATCATCTTTTCATCCCAGAATTTGCTTTTTAATCAATGGACTGCCTCCTCATTGACTTAATATGTCCTCGCTTAGTTTTACTATCAAGGCGTTTTTTTTGAGAACTGCGAGTTGGTTTGGTGGGTTTGCGTTTTTGGGGCAGTATGACAGCGCTTTTAATCAGTTGTTTGAGCCGTTGCAAAGCTTCTTCCCGGTTTTGCTCCTGGCTGCGGTGTTCTTGAGCCTTAATTACAACGACTCCTTCCTGAGTAATGCGTCGGTCATTTAACTTCAAAAGTTGCTGTTTATAGAAAGTGGGTAATGATGAAGCCTCAATGTCAAAACGTAAGTGGATGGCAGTAGCAACCTTGTTGACATTTTGACCACCTGCTCCTTGAGAGCGAATCGCGCTCATTTCGATTTCGCTATCAGGGATAATAATTTTGTGAGAAATTTGCAGCATAACTTATATATAACTTAGTGCGATGGCAAAATGCCCGCCATTAGGGACTTCCAATTAAAAAAATATCCCATTGCTGAGGTAGGCAGGGGAGCAGGGAGCAGGGGGGATAAAGAACAAAGATGGTCTGATGAAATGGGGTAATTTATTTTCTGGAAATCCCTTAGCGCAGCGTCTCGCACAGAAGGCATTGCTCCCGTAGTCACAGCGATCGCTCGCCACACCATCGCTCATCGGCCAAGACACGCGAGCGCAAAACAGCATGAGCGCACAGATCAATTTTGTTCATCATTGCCAAAAGACACACAAGGACTGTCAATTATCAGTGCGCTTTTCCATGAATTGCAGAAAATGACGGTGGAACAATTCACCCCCAATTCATCAGGGTGAATGCACTTTATCACTCCTTCTACCACAACATGAAAAGCACAATCATTGCAAATAGTTTGACTTGAATCTGACATCACCTGTTACCTCATCACTCATCATCTGGCAAGTACAAAGCGCTGCTAGCAGTCGGTCTGGCACAAAAATACATTAAAACCTCGGCAGCACTGTACCCGTCCCGGCATCTTTTTTAGTTCGGACATAAGCCTTTGTGGTATCGCTCTTACTATGCCCCAACTGGTCTTGCACCTCAAAAAGTGGTTTACTATCCACCGCCCTTGTTGCGTGGGAATGGCGTAACCAGTGACAAGAAAATTTTACTTTGGCTACCTCTGAGATATCCTGAATCAACCTTTTAATCGCGCGATCGCTCAACGGCAGACCCCGTTTTTTGGGGTCAGGTGACATATTGGGAAACACTGGCGTACTGTCACTAGCCATACCCCGATACTTCTTCAAAACCAGCGAAGTTTGGTGATCCAACCCAATCTCCCGATACTTCCCACCCTTACCCCGAAACTTAATTGTGTAATATCCCCTGTGCCGCTCATCCGGCGCTGGGTCAAATTGCCATTGCAAATCGCGCCAATACAACCCCGGATAATCTTCTTTGGGCTGGCCTGGTTCATTACCGGGAATTGTTACCCGACCAACTTCACCAACCCGCATTCCACTATAAAAAAGCAAACTAAAAACTAGCCAGTGCTTACCCCCCAACTGCTTGGCAGCTGCGGCCAATTTCTTCATCTCCCAATCTTCTAGATATCGTTGCGCCTTTGGTAAATTACTGAAATTATCGTAACTTATCGTACTAGCAATATTCCGCAAAAAGTAACCAACATTCTCTCCACTGCCGTAACTCCAGAGCGAACGCAACATCAGCACTTGGTTAGATTTAGTATAAGGGGAAACCTCACCCCAACTAGCCACAAATTCGAGTAACTTTGGTTGCTGAATTAATCGGAAATCCGGTATGCCTTCACTTCGGACCCAATCGAGTAATTTTTGACCAAACCGATAGTATTTTCGCTTAGTTTGCTCTCGATTTTGACTACCCGCCCAAGCCAGGAGTAACTCCTCATCATTACCCACAGCAGGCGTGCGGTAATAATATTGCCTGATTATCTCTGATACTAATTCTGGGGTTACTTGCTGTGAAGTATTTGGTGCCACAACTTTCCCTGGGTTGGGAGAGTGAATCTCTACGGAACTAACCTCAATATTTGTCACATCCATTGGGGAAATAAGAATTACGCGATCGTCAACATCTAACTTCCTGGAAGTGTGGTTTCAGGAAGCTTTTATCTTATTCTAGGGCTTAAGTGGATGTGCGGGTAGGGCTTAAGTGGATGTGCGGGGACTGTCTGCTCTTGTATTTGGGGTTAACCAATGCCCTGAATCTGGTATTTTTTGTGAGCAAGATGTAGCATTTTGGGTAAGCTTGCGGTGGTGGATGGTAGTTATAAGATTGCCGCCTAGAACTAGGGGTAGAACGCTGGTTCAATAAAGCGATCGCTCCTGATGAATTTTCTGGGGCTTGAGTGCGATCGTGCCAGTATCTTGTAGAAGAAGTGGTATCTAAACCCTCACCAGAGCAAGACACGAAAGTTAGCCTTTCTTGTTTAGACGATGATGCTCTAGGAGAATCACTAGAAGTCCTATGGGAACGGGAAATAGATGCCAAAATTGTCGGAGTGACATCATGGGATGCCATTACTAACCGAGGTTTTGATCATCCCCGTTTGTTCTCAGCTTACTTGCACACATTACGGTGGAATTGCGTAACTTCCACATCTGCCCAAGTGTATGATTAATTTGGGCAAGGCTTTTGGTAACAGTTTCTAACTTTTGTGACAAGTGACTCGGTTGTTGTGCTTGTTGCTGAGGTGATGTCGATTCTATACTGTATTCTATACGCTGGCTGAGATGCCCCAACATTGTTTCAATTTGTTGTAAACGATTCTCTACACTCGAAGTATTATGTACCTGACTGGCATCCAGTGCTGAGAGTCGGTTGATGATGTGGTGTAGAACGTTTTCTATACCATTCTCAGCGACAGTTGGCATCGAAATTTAGTTGAATTTTAAATACAAAAAATTCGCTGCGCCAGGAAGGTTTAGCAAAAAATTACCAATCATCTCTAAAGAATAGATTTCTGGTAATGCTGCCTGAAACTTGCTCAGACGATACTCTGGTAATTGTGACAGGATGAATTTTTGTATATTAGAGCTTTGCCAAAAGTCTTGTTCACTCATCTGAGCGATCGCTAAACTTAAGGTAGCCTGACCAAGACTTTCTCCCTCTATTTTGAGCTTGAAGTTATCAACAACAATCTTCCAATCATGGTGAAATTGCAGACCATATTTGAGGGTATGATTAATCTGTCCACCTGCAAAAGTCCACCATAGCGCTCGTTCGTTGTCTATCTGAATACTTGATGGTGAATCTGTTAGTAATGGTCTCAGGTCAGTCCGAAATTCATCTACAGCTGCTTGCGCTCTAGGGTCAATATAAGGAATAATATCTTCTGTTTTAATGATTTGGGCAATTTGCTGACACAGGTCAAAACCTAGTAGTTGCGGAGCAAAACCTCCCCAACTTGGTTTTTTACCACGAGGAGCCGGGACAACCCCAACAGTACGCTCTTGGTGGTTGATGTGGGTAACAGTCCAAGCCTTACCACTAAGCAGGAAAGAACTCATATCTGCAACTAGCTTATCCACAAATGCTTGCTGTAACGAGCCGATGGTGTAACCAGATGGTGTCTGTACTTTGTAAAGCAAAGGGCTACTAAAAACGGCGTAGAGTTCCATAAAGTTTTTCCGACCAAAAACCCGTTCTGCTTTATCCCCCATTGAGAGTAACCCACCTGCATGAAATAGGAAGTCTTCCCGAATCATGTGCTTGATTAGTACCTCGAACTCTGTATAGTTGATACCAGAAAAATCAGGTACGCCAGACAAATGTTCCCAGCAGCGTTCTGGACTAATAGCACCAAATTGTAGAGTTAAGGCTAGTAACTGATGCACCATTACAGCCCAAGCTCTCGTTTGAATGGGAACAGATTCTACCCAGCTTGTTCTCGCTAGTTCAACAATAGCGATCGCTTGCAATATTGTCTCCACATCTTCACAAAAAAATGTAGTGTTGGCGCGTTGACCAGCCCTTCTCCCAGTCCGTCCCAAGCGTTGTAAAAAGGAAGAAACTGTAGAAGCTGCATTGGCTTGCAATACCAAGTCTAAGTCACCGACATCAATACCTAACTCTAGGGTAGAAGTACAAATAATGCTGGTATTACTCCCGGTTTGAAAACGTTCCTCGGCGGCGGTGCGTTCTTCTAGAGAGACGGAACTATGGTGAACGAATACATCAGTGCCGCGATTTCGCATTCGTTCGGCGATTTCTTCAGCCAGTGAGCGACTGTCACAAAAGAACAGACTCTTTTTCCCCTGGGTGATTTGACTAGCTTCTTGAGCGATCGCTCCTAGTGTATCTCGTAAATAAACACGCAAATCTTTTTGAGAAGGCACTTTTGGCGGATCGATCACATCACCTTCCCGTTTTGATGTGCCTTGCAACCAACGCAGAATATCAGCCGGATTACCAACGGTAGCGCTCAATCCTACGCGCTGAATATCATTGACTGTATAACGCTTTAGCCGTTCCATCACAGACATTAGGTGAGCGCCTCGGTCTGTACCCGCTAAGGCGTGGACTTCATCAATGATGACAGCGCGTAAATCTCCAAATACTTTGGCATGGGGTACTTTGGTAGATAGCAGCATCACCTCTAAAGATTCCGGGGTGGTCATTAAGACTGCGGTTGGTTCTTTAATAAAAGCCCGTTTATGGGAATCTTTAATATCACCATGCCATAGGAAACGCCGCAAACCCACCATTTCTGTGTAAGTTCCCAAACGTTCTGCTTGGTTATTTAAGAGAGCCTTGATGGGCGCGATATAAATTAGACCAACTCCTTGGGGTTCACGCTCCATTAACATTGCCAATAGCGGAAAGATAGAGGCTTCTGTTTTCCCTCCGGCGGTAGGAGCTAAAATTACCGCATTTTTACCATCTAGTAAAGCTTGTCCCGCCAGTTCTTGCACAGGGCGCAGAGAAGACCAGCCCAAGCGGGAGACAATTGCTTGTTGTAGACGCGGCGGAAAACGCGCAAAGGTAGAAGTCATAAAAATTCAAAATTCAAAATTAGAACCCATCCCAATTACCGATTACCGATTACCGATTACCGATTCCCAATTCCCCACCTAATTAAAATTCCACAGCGTAGCCTTGAATATCTTCTGGTTCGGCATCAAAAAGGGGGCGACCTTCCCGAATGCGAATTTCAGCTTCGGTTAAATTAGTAACTTCAAAGCCCTCGGCAATCATGGGGTCAAATTTCTCATCATCAGCCGCCAAGTCTAACACATTGACAAATTGACGCAGAAACTGGCGGGGAACTACGCCAACATCACCTTTAAAGCCAGCCGTGACTTTGGCAACTAGTTGTTCAATAAAGTCTGAGGTGACTTTGGTATTTAAGACTGTTTTATTCACCGTAGGATAAATTTCCCGCAATTTTAAGGCTACTTCTTTGAGGCGTTGAGCATCAAAAGGTTTAAGTTCTAACTGGGGTTGGCGAGGGTTAGCAAAGCCACCGGGAACTAAAAATTGGATGCGATCGCTCAAAGGTTCCAAGCCTGCTACACCGCGTTTGGTATCATAGAATTCAGGAGTCCCTGTAAAAATCCAGAGTAAGCCTTTATAGCGGTCTGCGGCATCACAAATTTGTCGAATTCCATTCAAGGACTTACCTCGGCTATCGTGACGCATTCGCAAAATTGTTTCTACTTCATCAATGACAATCACCAAACCCTTATAGCCTGAAGCCTTGACAATCTCTAAAATGCCGTGTAGGTAATCGAGGGCATCCCGGCTGACAATATCTCCTTTAATTGCGGCGGTTTTTTTGGCACTGGCGGCTACATTTTCGCTACCTGAAAGCCAAGAAAGTAAAGCACTAGCTTCAGCGATTTCACCTTTTTGTTTAAGTATAAAAATAGTCCGCAGTACCCTAGCCATATCTTCTGGGGCTTTACCACCAGTCAGAGAAGCGAGTTCTTCTTCCATGCGTTGCTGCACTAGAGTATCAAATTCATCACTGTTTTCGTCAGCACCCCCAGAAATTAAGGCATCTTCTACACGGGCAATCCAACGGTCAATGATGTCGCTTAAAGCACCTCTAGGACAGGAGCTAGTCCCTAATTCTTGCACAACCTTACGGTAAACATCATCAAATTTATAAAAGTGTAAATCGTTGTCAGAAACCACGACAAAGCTAGTAGCAAAACCTTGGGCTTGGGCATCCAAAATTGCCAAGCATGACATAAATGTTTTACCACAGCCATAACCCCCACGCAGAAATTTAAATACACCTTCCCCATCGGCTGCTAATTTGAGTTGGCGATGAATTTCTGTACGTTGTTTGTCAATACCGACGGCAAAAGCTTCTAAACCTCTTTCTGGAACCACACCAGAACGTAGGCGTTCAAAGATATGCTCAATATCTCGTTCACTGATTGCCATAGTTAATTTTTATTTCAATTTTGCTTAACGTAACGCTTACCGTTATTTGTTGTTTCAATCCTGACTGAGAAGGGAACTTTCTTCAAGTATTCCTCAAACTCTAAAGCAAAGCGTCTAGCTTTTCGGGCATTACCGAGAATTTGGGTAAGTTCTGTTTCGGTAATGGAGTTATGTTGTTGGAGATGAAGGAATACTTGCGCTATTGCTTGGTCTGCAAAACTATCTTGCCAATCATTGCTGGTTGGTGCTTGAGTGGTGGTAACTTCGGTTTTCAGAGAACCAGAAACGTCAAAGTATTCTTGGGGAATAGTCGCCTCTACATCTTCAATCCCGTCTGGGTGAAAAATCTCAATGCGGACTCGTTCATCACGTTGTCCTCTCAGGTCGAATACCACTTCTACCCATTCACCTGTTACGGGAATTTGCAGTAGTTGGTTATTTATGCCTGCGCCGATAACATCTTTAATTGTGATTTGGATATCCTGACGGTTAGGAACATGAAAAGCTAAATTAATTGTCTTGGCTTCGGCAAAATTTAACACACTTTGGGGTAAGGGGGCTGGTTTAACTCTCAAGCGAATGTTATTATTATCTGCTTGGGCTTCAATTAAGTATTTACCCATTCCCAAGTGGGAATTATAACGCCCAGATATTGTGAGTACAGGAATCACACGCTCTTGTAAGCTGTTACCACCGTGTACAAAGGTAGCGCCGGGATTACCTGTGGCGAATACAGATGTGTCCTTGCTAAAAATTAAGTATTTATTTTGTCCCTCGTATTTTAGGGAACTCAGGGAAACTGTGACGCACCCTTCCTCTGAGCGTGGTTCTAAATCTAGGATATGGCGGCGGTTGGGGTCTTTTTTACTACCATATTTTATTTCTTGAATGGTATGATCTTGCAGTAAAAAACCATGATCCGCAGTCAAGACAAATTCATTTATACCAATATTTTTCAAGTGATTCCAGGCGGCTTTAATTTGTTGCAGCCAAGTTTCAAAGGTGGCTAAACCCAGGTTAGCTTCCCCAGCGTCGTCAATTTCTCGACTGTGAATGACAATTAAACGGGCATCAGCGCAGCTTTTTTTGAGTTTAGATGTTGTATTATTCCGAATTTCAGTTAAGTTGAAACTGGGGATATCTTTGCTACTGTTACCGAGAGAGATACTTTTATCTTTCATCGCCCTCACCCTTTCTTTAGGGGTGCGGACTGTATATTCACCTGTTTTAAAACCCTTAAAGCCATTATCGCCAGCTAAAAATAGCTTTCCTCCTTGGCTGACAGGGGCTAAGGCGTTCATGCCTACGGCTGTGATGCTGGGTAATTCTGCATACCTTGCTTTCAGTGATACTACGCTGCCAGCTTCGGTAAATTCTTTGAGCAGTTCTGTGGCCATTTCGTAGCGGAAGGCATCTATTAAAAAGTAGGCAACTTTTTTATGATTGTTTTGGGTGAGGGGGTGGATAACTTGGTCGTAGAGAGTACGCTGTTGGAGGTCGTCTTCTGGTAAAAAGCTGTCTTTTTGGCAGATGGCTGTGAAGTCTTGGGCTAAGGTATCAACCCAAACTCGATATTGGCGGCGGAGTTGTTCTGTGGCTTCCTGGAGTTGGGCAAAGTGGGGTAATTTAGACTCTAGCAGGTTTAAGCATTGTTGCTCAAAGCGGCGATGGGCTAGGTCTATTTGATAACCAGATTGGGTATAGTATTCTAGGGCGGCTCTGAGATTATCTAAGGTTTTGATGCGTCCTGATTGTTGAATTTTATCGCCTAAAGTTGCAGCAGCTTGGATGAGTGTCCATTCTATTTTATGGGAGCGCTGGGTTTCTCTGGAAGAGGCTTGGCCTAGGGCGGTGCTTTGACTGCGTTCTAACCAAAATGCAGGTAGTTCTGTGCGTGGTTGTGACCAAGCTAAAACTTTGCTAAATTCCCCGGCTAATAGTGCTTGGACTGCGGCTGCTAAAACTACAGTTTCTCCCCATTGGAATGTCTGAATTTTGCTTAATTCTTCTGGGGTAAGTGTTTGTAGTTCTGGTTCTAGGTGAGATTCGACAATTACCGCTTTGGCGGCGTAGGTGTCGGGATGGCGTTGGCGGAGATATTCTATTAAGTGCTTACAGTTTTTCCGCAGGGGTGAAGACAGTTGGCTGAGGGGTTGGAGTTGGGAAAGATGGGGTGAACGGTTGAGGTCTTGGACATATTCAACGCACATTAACCAAGCGGCGAAAGCTTCACCAAGTCTGGAAAAGGAGAGGGTTTCTTGGTTGCAGTAAAATTGTAAAAATGCCTCATCCATTCCTGTGTGACGGTAAAGATGTTGGGTCAGGGTGTCGAGGCTGTGGGTATCTGGGAATTTAGCTCGTAGTTTTTTAGTTTTATCTATGATGCTGTCTAAATCCAGCAAACCTGCCAAAATCCACTCTAGGCTAATATTTTCTAAGTATTTAGCTAGGCTGTCTTGGGGTTGGGAGAGGGTATTTTCTAACCAATTTTCGGCGGCTGTGAGGTCGGTAATGCCTTGAGAAAGGTAATTTTCTAATTCTGTGGGGGTAACTTGACCTGTGGCGGCTTCCCGGATGAGGGTGTCTAAGGCTTTGCGGAAACGAGAACCAGCCCGGTAAAGTTCTAAAATTGGGGTTTTGCGAATAGTCTCTTCTGTATGTCCGGGGAGATGAATTAGTAATGGTTCTGGTACAAGTCCATTACCATAAGATTCTAGGGCGAATAACATTTCTAGATAACTACCGCGTAAGGCGACGACTGGGGCGAAAAATTCACCTTGGCGATGGCGAGTTATTAGTTCATCAACATAATTGTTATAGTGTGCGTCTTTATCTAGCCAAATGACTATACCTTGTTCCCTTAATTTCTGTTTGATTTCGTCTTCTAAATAGGTGGTAATGATGGACATGGAAATTTTTGGAATTGGGTAATTGGAGAATTGGTAATTGGGAATGTGGGTTAAATATAAAAATATATCTTGGTAAGTGCGTGGTAAAATTTATAACTGTGCCATTGCGTATCGCTAAAGCGAAAGCTTTAAGCGTAGCTATGCCGTAGGCTTTACGCGGAGCGTGGCGTTAGCCATACGGAGCGAAGCAATCGTCAGGTTTTCGAGTCATTCACATTTCATTACATAGTTAGGTTTATTTGAGCCTACTTACTTATTTGAATTCTGAAAGTTATAGCTGGGGGCTGGGTTAAAACCCTTTTGGTGTCTAAGTTTTATTATCCGTTTATGTCCTAACCTCCTTAACGGTTGCTATATGTAGATATCCCTGCTTATAAATTTTAAATCACGCCTTTAAAAGAGGAATTATTATTACTTATAATTGTTTTTGTTGTGCTACCCATTCTCCAAAAATCTGCGACCCAATTGTATACAATTCATCATTATTCTTCAAAACTATACCAGTCCCTGTAAGTACATCTAATGAATCTCCCACTTCGCCATAACTAAGATGAGTGTCCCTCGCTAAACTTTCGATGCTTCCTTGAAGATTTTGATTTTGCATCAAAGCATGATAGACTGCGCGTTCATGCTCACTAAAGCTATAGGAACGCTGAGGATCATTCCACCAAGCAGAAAAATCTCGATAGTGTTGCCGTAAAAGTTCAATTTTTAAATTTTCTATAGAGCGTAATTTTTGATTACTAAAATCATCGAAAATCATATTCAGCATTTGCTGAGTTAAATAGGGATGACCACCTGCCCAGGCGATGACTAGCTGAATTTGTTCTTCGGTCAGGGTAATTTCTTCAAAATTAATCCGTTGCCCAATTAGTTCTCGGATATCCTGATTATTTAATGCTGTTAACCAAATGATTTCAGCTATATTCAACAACGGCGAACCTACAGCTTGTTGATAATCTTTTAAATTTCGGTATCCTGATAGTAAAAATCCTATAAAAGGTTTCAAAGCCGTGTCAGTATCTTTTAACCCTCGGAGATAACTCCAAGCATCATTTGCCCAATCTTGACTAACAATAAACTCTGAACCATCTAATAAGAAACAAACACCTTCAAACTGCCATTCTTGAAGTTCATTAATTGTTTTCAGGAGAGCTTTACGAAAATCCTCATGGTTGAGTTTTTTATCATAGTCAGGGTTATCAACCTTAAACTTTACATTGATAGCAGCAAGAAAACTAAGAGTTACTTCACCACCCATTACTTGACTAAGAAACTGTCGGTACATTTCCCTCATTTCAGATCCTGGTATCTGCTGTCGTCGATTAATTGCCTCTCTTAGACGGGCAATAAGTAAATACCTAAAAGTATCCAAATCTTTGGGCTGTTCTACCTGTAAGTTAATAAAAACTGGAAATCCTCGACTAACTTCTTTTACTAATAGGGCTTGATTTTTATGAGATGTTGGCGGTTTAAGTAATTTAGAAAATGTTGGAAAGAACTTTTCTCTCCATCCTTGGTTAGCATCATTTGGTTCAGAATTTGTAACAATACTGAAATTAAGTAAGTTCCATTCAACTGCTCGGAGAATAGAGGTTTTACCAATACGCCGTCCACCGAGTAAAATACGAACTTCAAAAGGCGATCGCTTAACTAATTCTACCAACTTTCTCTGTCCAAAAAAGTAAGCAGGATCTGTGATTGCTACTCGGAAGTTATCAAAGGGACGCTTTTTATCTAATGAATTTGCCATTTTTTTATTTCCTCCTCTCCCATTTCCATTTGTAACCAATGAGACAACATCGGCAGGTTGCTCTCATAGTAATCATCATTTTCTATTTCTACTCTCACCACTAATCCCACTTTGTCTAACCAAAGCAGAGCATCTAAAAACTGGCTTTCAGTAAACATTTTACTCAAAAATGTCTGCAATTCTCTTGTATTCACACCATGAGATAAATCTGGATGACAAGCAAGCACTCGCAGCACAGCCATTGCTGATTCAAACTGGCGTTTCTGCAAATCTGCCCAAATATTCTGCTTAAAGTAATCTTTTAAAACACTGGAATAAGTAAAGGGTTTTTGGATGTAACGCTGTGCGTCTGACCAAGTAATTAATCCATTATTTGCGGCTTCTGGAACTTTCGCGCAAAGAAGACTGGCAATTTGTCTGGCGATAAATGGATGTCCACCACTTTCTTTGTGAATAGCAGTCAGAGTTTCTAAGTCAAATGCTCGACCCATTAATCGACTAATGTCAGTGAGCATAGTTTTGGTTTCTTCTGCCAATAAGGGAGAAAGAAAAATTTCTTTGAAGAAGCTAAAGACTGGGTTGGTGGGTACTCCTGCCTGTTGCCATTGATTAATGCGGTTACAATCAGGATGAACGTCAGCAATTAATAAACCTAGTTGACGCTGCTCTTGACTAAGCGATCGCAATACTCCAAAACAGGCATTAAATTCTTCTACTTTTTCGGGAGGATCTGTTGGTGTTGGTAAAATTCGCTCTATTTCATCTAAAAAACAGATTATAGGCAATTCATAACCGGCTTTTGTCAATACCTCGGTTAGTAGGTTGATACGTTGGATAAATTCAGTCGTTAAACTGGTGGCAGGCACGTCAGGGCTAAAGGGTGTAAACTTAAGTTTTTGGAACGCTTCACACTGCTTTACCAACAAAGACAGTTGTCGAACTATGGCGTTGAAAAATTCTGCCCCATAACGCGGCTTACCACCATAAGGCTGTAAATCAATATGTACAACTGGGTATCGTCGCAAAGAGAAACCTAACTGTAACAAAATCGAAGTTTTTCCCGATTTGCGAATTCCAAACAGCCCCACTCCTTGTTTTCGGAGTAACTCTTCTTCTAGACGATGCAGTAGTTCTCCGCGACCAAAAAAGGAAAGTGTATCCCCAATAGCATTACGATCATCAAATAAGTCTGCACCAGGTAAATAGCGATCGCTATATTCAGCCAGCAAACCTGTACAAGCTGCACTATCCATCAATACCTGTTCTACTGCTGCTAAAGGAATGGGAATCAGCACGAAATGCTCAGACAAACGCACCTCTGCCATCCGCACCCGAAATAAAGTATCTGGTGTTTCTCGGTAAAGTAAAATCCCAGCACGTTTTTGGCGATTATTTGCTATTCGTTCAGCACACTGGACTAACTCAGTTACATCCTGGTCATGGGGTTGATCAATTGCGAGTAACACAGGTAAAGGGGTAAAAGCTTTCAGCCGTCCTGATGTTGAGACAATTTTTAGTCCCCGCTTTCCTTCGCGGCTGACTTCTGCTCCTGTTTGTTCTAAAAAAAGCTGTGCAGATGCTAAAACTTGATTTAGAATTTCTTGCTCCTGTCTAGCGGTGACGATTGCTCTCGTGAACCGCAAGAACAATACTGGACGCAACCAAAAGAGGAATATCCAAGTTAATGAAACTAAGGTAAATCCCCAGAAAACAATATTGAGAGTTAAATCAAGACTACGAATTCTTTGTTGCTCTTGAAGTGTGTTAAATGCCTGAGTAATAGCTTGAATATCTTCCGCTGCAAATGTAGCTTGTAGAGGGTCTTTTAAAATAGGTTGTAAAACTGATATAGCGGGCTTTAAATTGGATACAGCTTCGTCTAATTCGGCTGTTGATAGTCTTGCTGCTCCATACTGAAGATTTTCACTAATTACACGCAGCGCCGAAACAGCCCCTTGTCGCACAAACTGGTTATCACTTTTGAGAGCTTGTATCAAATCAGCTACAGCAGGTAGTCCCATTTCACCTAGAGCATAAGTTACACCTTGGCGAACAGCTTCATTATCATCATTTAATGCTTCCACAAGTAGAGTCACAGTACCAATTTGAGCGAGAGCAAAAGTTGTTCTTTGACGAACTACCGCATCTTCATCTTTGAGGAAGTTTAGCAGTATAGGAACTACAGATTTAGCTGGAGAACCAATTTCACCCAAAGTATAAACTGTATTTGCTCGTACTTGCCAATTCTCATCCTTGAGTGTTGTGATTAAATGAGGAATTGCTGCTTTTGCTTCTACACCAATTTTTCCTAATGTTTCAATAATTTTGTATTCAATTGTGGGATTTTGCTCTTGCAAGGACTTAATTAAATTAGGAACTGCTGCTTTCGCTTCTGCACCAATTTCTCCTAACGCAAGAATACAATTTAAGCGAACATCTATATTATTATCTTTTAATGCAGTAATTAGTGCAGGAACAGCAGATGAACCAATCCGACTCAAAGCTGTAGCCGCTTCTTGCTTGACATCCTCATCTTGATCTTTTAATGTGGCGATGAGTTCAGGAATTGCAACTTCAGCCTTTAAACCAATCTTTCCTAAAGCGTTAGCAGCACTGAGACGCACTAATGGATTCTCATCTTTGAGTGTTGTCATCAGGTGAGGAATTGCGCTTTCTGCTTCCGAGCCAATTCTCCCTAAAGCCATAGCCGCATTCCATCGTTCTTGGTCGTTTTTGTATTTTAATTCCTGAATATAAATATCAATTTCTTCATTTATGGGATTTTGTGTACAGCCAGTCAAACTGATCAGCAAAGACAGTGAAATTCCCAAGCTGATAAACTTGAAGAACGGGGATACTTTTTGTCTTTTGTGCTGATTCATAATTCCCCTTTGAGATTCAAATTTTCTGTATATATAGCACTATAGTTTAGAGAACTGTCACTTGGTCGATTTGGGTATTTCTTTAACCACTCAATTTGGTTACTTAAGGTAATAGACATCATACCATTCTCAGAAACTTGATAAATCCATTGAGCATCTTTACAGATTGTGGAATTTTCAATACCCGGAACTGATTGAGGCCAATTTCCTTGCTTGGCAGCAATTTGTTTAATTTGGAGGATTTTTTGTGTTAATTCCATTTGTACTCCTAATTTAATCACTTTTTTCCATTGACTTACAAATCCATCTACATCCGTGTATAAAAAATTCCACCATGCAGGTACTATTTTATTTTTTTCAGCAAACTCTTCAGGTTCAAATGAGCAAAGATCATCTTTAGGCAATTTTAGTGATAATCGGTTCATCTTATCCCAATAATCTATGCCAACTAGACCAATATATGGTGGTCTATAGAGGGGATTTAAAAATGCAAAATAATCAAAATTACTATCAAAGTATTCGCTATAGTAGATCAAGTAAAAAAAGGTAGCTTTTCTTGCATCATTGCTCAAAACAAATGATTCAGATGCAAAAAAAGTCAAAAAAGATTGCGGTAAATTGTATTTAATCTCTCGTTCAAGGCGAGATTGCCAAGAAGGAGGTATTCCCGACATTTTTCGCATAACTGCTGCTTGTGGATTAACTACAAGTATAGCAACCAATTTACCAATAATTTCAGGTCTTTTAACAAGAGATTGATATAATTTCCATGAAACTTCCAGACTGTTTAAAGCCTCTTTATTTTGCCCTAGACGAGTTTTTTCTAAAATATTGAGAGTCAGGAATTTTTGAAAACTAACAATATTTAAAAAGCTAGGTAAAGCAATATCAGAAGTTATATTACTCATATCAAGAATTTCCATTTGAGGTAATTCACTATTAAGTACATGATCTTCCACTGCTTCTAATAAACTTGCATTGGAGTTGAGATACTGCCGCAAATTTTCTGGGGGAATATCTATTTTATCAGTCGGGTTTTCTAACTGAACATTTAAGTAATTATCAAGGTCTTTCTGAATATTATCAAATTCTTTTGCTTTTGCTTCATTTCTAGAAATATGAAGATTACGCGCAGGTGTACTTCTTAAACCTGGACCTATAGGAATTCCTAATTTGGCAGTTAATTCTTCCAGCTTGAGAGCAGAGTTATTAGCCTCTCTCGGAGGATACTGTTTTCTAAATTGTGCTTTTGCTGCGTCAATTTTTTTCTCTTGTTGTGTAGCAATAAAGTTACCTACAACGATCCAAGTTGCCAATATTATGATTAATCCAGACAAAGGCCAGATAAAAAATTGCTTATTTATTTTTCTCATATTTCTTTTAACCATAAGGTACAGATTGCGCGATTTTATAGAAACTATTTTTATTTTGGGAGATTTAAATAGACTTTATTCCTAATATCAGCGTATGAGTTAGCAGCACTAACAAGAAATTACCTATTTCGGGAAGTGACACTAGAATTAGTGTACAGCTTCCAGGGTAATTTAGAATAAAATAAAACCCAGAAGCAGATGATAGCTAATGGGTAATTGAGTGGTTGGGTATTACAATTTGTCGTAGTCTTCTGGTTCTATGTCAGGGACTTTAGCTAAAACTTCCTGGAATTTATCCCAACTACCGCGTTTGGCTTTTTCTTCGATATAGTCTTTGGTCATCCATGCGGAAACTTGTGCTGATAGTGCAATGGCTACCAGTTGTTCTAAAGGCATATTTTCTTTGGCTGCTAAGGTTTCAATTTGCTTATATAAGAATTCGGGGATTTGTATGTTTAAGTTACTCATGATATTTCTCCTACTTGTTGTAAGAATTCTTTAGGAGTTAATACTTTAATGCCAAATTTCTCTGCTGCTTGTAAATCTTTTTGATTGTAAGTGATAATAAAGTCGGCTTGGCATTCCATCGCTAAGTCTATTAAAAAATCATCATCTGGGTCGCGTGCAATTGGTCGCCATAGATTAAATCATCTACAATTTTATTGGTTGTGTCTTCAGCTTTTTTAATCTGAATGGCGGCGGAATCTCGCAGTTGCAATAAGGAAGGATAAAGGGCATCTTTGGTGGTATCAAAGGCGGCTTGCTCTATGGGCTTAAATACGTATGCTGATTGTTTTTCACTGAGTCGATTAAATTGGGAACGCTGTTTAACACGTCTGCGGATTTCTGCGGTTTGCTGTTCTTGGCGCTCGATGAGTTGCAAGCGCACGGTTTGATAATGTTGCTCTATGGCTTGTAATTGCGGCTCTAAGCTGTTAATCTCTCGCCAAGGGCGATCGCTTTGGAGTTGTGTTTCTAAGGCGGCGATCGCATCACTGATTTCTGCTAAACTTTCTATATCTTGCAATTGCTTGACTTGGTGTTCTTGAATACTCACCGCCCTAGTAATTGCGGACACAGCAGTATCAGTTAAATCTGTTTCCACGATACCAAGCTGCTGAATACCATCCCGCAGTTCATCTAAATATCTTTTGACTGCAATCACTGTTTTTTCTACTTGGCGGGAGGCGGTACATTTTTCTAAAGCTTCCCGCAGTTTATGTAATACTACTGGTAACTCTGGACGATTAGGTAATAGATTGTACCGTCGTTCAATATCTTGCAACCGCTTGATTAAACCGGGGAATTGTTGAAAAGCTGCATCGGCGATCGCATCATTTTCCCGGTCTAAATCGACTTCGAGGGAGTCTTTAAATAACTTGCAAATGGCAATGCGATCGCGTGGGCTAATATTAGTTTCGTTGGGTGGAAGAATATCCGCACGTTTAATTTCTCGGTCTTTCTCAAAGATATCTCTCACACCAGGGTCACGCACTGAGGTGATTTCTGCCCCAGCTTGGGGACGAATCCGCACCTTATCCCCACGTAGTAACCCCACCAGACAAGCTTTCACCACATCAGCCGGATAGCCATAGGGAGCGCTACCAAAGTAGTTGAGTAAAACATTACCACCCACCCCGTTTTGGTCTTGGATATATTGGGCGATGCGGGTAGGAACTTCACCGCTACAGGTGGGGGAATATTTAGCTGCATCTATTTCCAGAATACCCAAACCTGTTTTCATAAACTTAGGGGAGAGGCCGGATAGATTAGGTTCTAGGAGTTGTTTCAACTCATCTGGTGTAATCGCCATATCAACATAATGGCTGTAAAGTTCAGGGAGAATGCTTTCACCCACCCGTTCTAAAATAGTGTTAAAAGTTGTACCATACTGGGGTTTATCGATTTGTCGCCCCCGGAAGAAAATCTGACCTTCAGTAAAAGCTTGAGCGATCGCATTTTGGACATCTTTTTCTAAGCTGTCACAACGTCCTTGTTCTTCAAACCACAAACGCTGTTTATCTTTAGATATCGTCTGGTGACGACCTTCGTATTTCTGAATAATATGCCGTGATTTTGCCAATTCTTTAACTGAACTAGCTAAATCACCCATTGTCCCTACTACCCAAATCAGGCGATTCTGCAAATTAGGGCTACTACTCAAGGGTATCCATGTATTGGGATTGCGGTCTTCGTTATTGGTCAAATAGCGAAAGTCCACTGTCACCACAGCCACATCGTTAGTAGACTGTAATCTTTCATCTTGGCGTTGTCTACCATCACTATAAAATGCTGCCCAATAAAAGCTTTTATTTTTATAGTGGGGACGAGTGACACTACCTAAAATAGTTTTGAGTTTTTCCCCAACAATGATACTAATGGCATCAGGAATTATACTATATTGCTCCCGTTCTCTTTGCCATTCTTGTCCAGCCGAACTTTGAATTTTATAGCCGAGTTTATCAGAATAAGAAAGCAACCCTAAACCCCGTAATTTTTCTAATACTAGGGTAACAATCGATTCAGGATTACCCATACCTAGCTCAGAATAAAGGCATTGACTAACTAAATTAGCCGTGGTGGGTTCTTGTTCTTGAATTAATTCTAGCAGTGCCACAACTTTAGCCACTTTTACCGCCATTTGATCATTAATTACTTGTTCATGGCTGAATAATCGAGCTAAAGTATTCTGCACATCAGCATCTAAAGCTGATTGTTGCACTTCGTAGATATTCTCCAACGTCACCAAAGCACCTATAGGCTTGTCTCCCAATTTCTGTTCTCGAAACAATTCCCCCAAAAGTTGCAATAGTCCGCGAATTGCGTAGTCGTCACCTTTAGCACGGCTGGAACGAGTGCGGAGGTTAGAAGTAATCTGCATCAGCAAATCAACATAGCCGGGAAGCATAGGATAAACTTCTAAAAAGTCTTCCTCAGTCATTGAGTCACATTTATAACCGTAGAGTTTCAAATCGCTACGATGTTGCTGAAATAAAGCTCTGATTTCTGGTTCCTTGCTGGGGGCTTTTTTGAGCAAGCGTTTGTGAACCACATCCCGAATGTTAGTCGGTGCGAGGTGAACCCGCAACTTCGGCGGAAAGCGGTCTTTAAGTTTACCAATATTACTTTCGTCGTCGGAATCTTCTAACTTTTGTTGACCAGTAGCCAGCAACCACACCCGCCCTTTCAGCTTTTGTCCCAATGCAGACACAAAGGATTGCAATTTCAGCATCCGGTTGGTATTTTGGTAGATATACTGACTAACTTCATCCACCACTATAAACAAATTTTTATTCGGCGCACGAAACTTCAGCATATTAATAATTGCTGTGGTTGTTTCGTCTACTGATGTCCCGATTCCTGTTTGAGCGCCAGCACGACTATCAAGCCAACTCATCGGGTCAGTATAGCGGCTGGGGTTCATAGTGTGCATCACCTCAGAAAAGGCTTCTTCTGCTAATTGGTCATGTTTTGCTGTTGACCAAGGTTCGCCTAAAGTCTGTTCTGCACAACTGAGAAATTCATCCCATTTGCGGTCTAATTCTAATTTCAGTTCGTGGTCTGCAACATAATGACTGATGGTGCAGTAGCCCAAACGCGATTGAATTTCCCGCTTCACAGCCGAGTGAATATCCTCATCATCTCGTGCCACTGCCCCAATGTCAAAAACCACAGCTATCGGGTCAAGTTGATTTCGCAGTTGCTCCCAAGCATCACGGAATTCTTGACTTTTGGGGGAATCATCCCGTTCTAGGAGGGTATCAGCCAAAGTCCGGTGATTAGGTAACAAAAGACCATCCAAAGCCAGACCTAAAAGTTTAGCAAAGCTAGATTTACCAGAACCGTAAAAACCTGATATCCACGAAGCTGGTAGTTCTACACCGCCCTGTTTTTGTAATTCTTCTGCTATACCTTTGAGAAGTTTGACAAATTGTTCATGAATACCAGATTGTACGCGTTTGTGGCGGGGGTCGTTTTCCGGATAGCCCCCAGTAATAATATATTCTGAGACTTCTTCTAAAACTTTCGCCGGATCTTGCTCATGAAAATAGACAACTGGCGCAATATTACGAGCAACGTCAGCAGCAAATATGTCTTTAATTTTCATAGCACACCCTTTTAACAATTATAGTAATTTTGTTGTCCATTCCCTGTTTCCCACGTTGCTTAATTAGATAGGACTTACGCAATAACTCTCTGCAACCCTCTTTCCTTCGTGTCCTTTGCGTTCTTTGTGGTTCGTTTTTTCATGATTTTGCATAAGTCCTATTAGATACAGCAAATTTTATTTGAGTAAGTAGATAGGGCGGGCAGTCCTTGCCGTCCCTCACAAGATTTAGAATATTAATATGTGTACTTCTATGTGTAGTTCATTTACTTGCAAAGTTGTATAATGATTTACTGAAAAAAAGGCAAGCAGCGCATTCGGCGGGTTTCCCAAATTGTAGCCACTGCCGTCTAAAGGCGCAAAGAAGAGCCTATATATGAATGGCACTAAGATAAGCCGAAAGCAAGTTGAGATAAGAGTTTAAAGGATTGAGAGTTATAAAAAACGGGTGGAGTAAGGAAAAGGATTTAATTCGCGGAAAGTTTCCGCGAATTAAATTTCCATA